>NZ_PJBX01000078.1:0-336 GCF_002836335.1 Psychrobacter sp. Sarcosine-02u-2
GTTGTCTTAAATAATGATTATCGCTAAAGCAGCTAGTAAAAAAATCTTTGACTTGCTTTTCTCTGCACACGGCAAAAAAAATCATCCTCCAACCGATTTTCATGGGTTTAGGGATTAAAAAAACTAACTAACTGTCTTAGATGGTCTTAAAGCTTAGAAGTATAAAGCACAATAAACTTTCTTATATTTATCAGGATCATCTTTATTAGCTACAAACCCTTTGCTAACCAACTTTACCGTTAAATGTTTCACCTTCATCATTAGTTATCATAACAATCAAGTTTTGATCCTCAAAACTTTGGAGTTCTTTAATCAGCTCTTTAATTGTCTTAGTTC
>NZ_PJBX01000079.1:0-327 GCF_002836335.1 Psychrobacter sp. Sarcosine-02u-2
CAATATTTATTGTCTTCAAGGAGTGGTTTTATGAAACATATTGCCGATGAAAAATCTATCAAAGGTGGTCAGTACGATAAAGTGCCAGAAAACTATAGTGGTACGGTTTATATCTGCCCGATGCATCCTGAGGTTAGAGATACTGAGAAGAGCGATTGTCCGATATGCGGCATGTTTCTCAAACCTGAAGACGAGGTTGCTGAATCCAACAACCATGAAGATAGTCATGCGCATTGTCATGGAGCGGATGCTAATAATAGTAATGAGGTAAATTCTGTCGAAGGCAATAAGTACGACAAGATACCGGAAAATTATAGCGGTACGATT
>NZ_PJBX01000080.1:0-327 GCF_002836335.1 Psychrobacter sp. Sarcosine-02u-2
AAATATTTATTGTCTTCAAGGAGTGGTTTTATGAAACATATTGCCGATGAAAAATCTATCAAAGGTGGTCAGTACGATAAAGTACCAGAAAATTATAGTGGTACGGTTTATATCTGCCCGATGCATCCTGAGGTTAGAGATACTGAAAAGAGCGATTGTCCGATATGCGGCATGTTTCTTAAACCTGAAGACGAGGTTGCTGAATCCAACAACCATGAAGATAGTCATGCGCATTGTCATGGAGCGGATGCTAATAATAGTAATGAGGTAAATTCTGTCGAAGACGATAAGTACGACAAGATACCGGAAAATTATAGCGGTACGGTC
>NZ_PJBX01000081.1:0-321 GCF_002836335.1 Psychrobacter sp. Sarcosine-02u-2
TCATGGCAATCCTATCGCCTTTATCTTGTCAGATGGTACGACCCACGATGTTAAAGTCGCACCTGACTTAGTAGACAAAGTTAATTTGAGCAATACAGAGGTTTTATGTGCGGATAAAGGCTATGATTCTGATGCACTACGAGCGCATATTGAACAAGCCGGGACGCATGATAACATCCCTCGAAAACGAAACACTAAGTCTTCTAACGACCATATGGACTGGGACTTGTATAAAGCACGACACTTAGTAGAAAATACTTTCGCCAAACTAAAACAGTATAGGGCGGTTGCCACCAGATTTGATAAGCTCAAGCAGAGTTA
>NZ_PJBX01000082.1:0-316 GCF_002836335.1 Psychrobacter sp. Sarcosine-02u-2
GAGCGTAATGCTGTTGTCTTGAATATTTAGCTGACGGGCTAAGGTGATCTCTCCTTGACCCATATCTCCAAGGGTTGTGTCAATGATCTCATGCGTGTCAGTATTGATCAGGCATACCGAACGCATTTGGGGATAGGGCGCCTCTTTAGTTCTGCCTTTGCTTGAACTAAAGTACTGAAGGTTCTCATCAGTATAGGGTAGTGAGTATACGACACCGTCTACAGCTTGGACGCTAAGTCCCATAAAGTCTTGCTGCTGGGCTCGTGATTCTGTTTGGTAGTGAGCACTTAGTTGATGAAATAGCTGCTTTAGAGGC
>NZ_PJBX01000083.1:0-310 GCF_002836335.1 Psychrobacter sp. Sarcosine-02u-2
ATAATAAGTACAACTCTTAAAGCACTATCATCAATCCTCGATTGCTATTCATCTAATCATTAATCTAAAAACCTCTAAAAAATAATTTCTATACTTTTCAATTGGAATTTAGTTTTTATCACGCAAATACTTGAGCAGTGCCATGATTGTTAGTACTAGTACTGCGAAAAATAGTAGGGTGAATAACAAACAGATAAGCATCATAACCCAGCCCATGCCATACATCATTGAGCCGTTCATCATGCCATGCATTGACCCATTCATTATGATTTCTCCTCAGTCTAAACTGTGATCACTCCAACTCTTCAAT
>NZ_PJBX01000084.1:0-305 GCF_002836335.1 Psychrobacter sp. Sarcosine-02u-2
TAACTCTGCTTGAGCTTATCAAATCTGGTGGCAACCGCCCTATACTGTTTTAGTTTGGCGAAAGCATTTTCTACTAGATGCCTCGCTTTATATAAGTCCCAGTCCATATGGTCGTTAGAAGACTGAGTATTTCGTTTTCGAGGGATGTTATCCCGTGTCCCTGCTTGTTCAATATGCGCTCGTAGTGCATCAGAATCATAGCCTTTATCGGCACATAAAACCTCTGTGTTGCTCAAATTAACTTTGTCTACTAAGTCAGGTGCGACTTTAACGTCGTGGGTCGTGCCATCTGACAAGATAAAGGT
>NZ_PJBX01000085.1:0-303 GCF_002836335.1 Psychrobacter sp. Sarcosine-02u-2
ACCACTTACTTCGGTCGTAAGTTCGGTTTAATGGTTTTTATGGACAATACCACTAAAGCCGTTCTTTACTACGCGATAGTCAGTCATGAAACCAACAGTGCCTACAAGCAAGGAATTGATCATCTAGCATCGTTAGGCGTTGATGTACAAAGCATTACCTGTGATGGTAGACGAGGACTGCGTACGTTATTTACCTACACCCCTTGCCAGATGTGCCAGTTCCATCAGGTACAAATAGTAACTCGCTATCTCACTCGTCGACCTAAGAATATCGCAAGTATTGAGCTTAGACGGCTCACTTTA
>NZ_PJBX01000086.1:0-300 GCF_002836335.1 Psychrobacter sp. Sarcosine-02u-2
CAGGTCTTTCGAACGGCTCGTCGCAATCGGTGTCTAAGGCGACAGTTATTACCTTCTATGCCTACCGTATGCTGCTTGCCGATTTGTTTCTTGTCAGGCTTGAATGCGGTTATAAAGCTATCCCAGTTATCCATGCTAATAGAACCATAGCTGACTTTCAGTTGTTTAAGACGGGCTCTTAGCTTCTTAGCTGTTTTCAGGTCACGTTTGCCCCAAACATAAGCAACAATCTCATTAGTAGCGCGGTCATAAGCATAAATAAGCCAAACTTTACGCTTTTTGCGATACACGTAAGTCCAA
>NZ_PJBX01000087.1:0-299 GCF_002836335.1 Psychrobacter sp. Sarcosine-02u-2
TTTGATAGAGCCTATTTCTCAGCAGACCTACTTATCAGTTGGCAACAAACCCATCCAAACAGTCATTGGCTTATGCGGGCTAAAGATAATCTGCGTTACACTGTGATTGAAACCTTTAGTGAAGGGGACTACTTGATACAAATGCCGGTTTCTCCCCAAGCTCAAAAGAAAAACCCAAACCTACCCGATACTTGGCAAGCTCGATTAATTGAGTGTCGTTATGAGGGTAAGACAAGACGATACATCACCTCTTTAATAGATGATAAACGCTTTACTAAGGATAAAGTGGCACAGCTGTA
>NZ_PJBX01000164.1:0-60937 GCF_002836335.1 Psychrobacter sp. Sarcosine-02u-2
ATATTAATTAGCGTTGCACTTGGTGTGTTAATCTAAGAAACTAAAAAATCCAGTTATGATAAATAACTGGATTTTTCTTTTTATAAATACTTTCAAGTCGCAATCAATCTGTACCTAATTATGACTGATATTTTCCTGCTTACTTGCTGTGACTATCTCAAGCAGCGCCGCCTGCTCTTCTTGTTCGATACGGGCAAGCGCTAGATTCAAGCGATTTCTGATATCTTGATAGTCATTATTTTGCATGTCTTTAAAGTTCAAATGCAAATTAAAACCAGGTAGCGTATGATCCACCCATTTTGACAACTGACCTTTATTTTCATCAGGGTCGAGTACTTGCCACGCGCTTACCTTATTATCAAAACCTTTGAGCTGAAAAGCACCGACATATTCACAGTCATAATCATGCGAAATATAATCATGGGTACTTTCGCTAATAAATATCTGGCCTTTACCCGCGACTGCCTCAAGCCGTGAAGCAAGGTTGGCCTCTTTCCCAATCAGCGTATAGCTCAAACGGTTGTTACTGCCAAAATTGCCGACGTGACAGTAGCCGGTGGTAATGCCGATACGGATATATAGTCCCTCGAAACCGAGCAGCCGCCATTTTTGCCGTAAAGTGCGCATTTCACGGCGCATATCTATCGCCATTGCCACACAATCGAGCGCATCTTGGCGCGGCCCTCGACTGTTCGGCTCGCCAAAAAAGCACACCATCCCATCGCCGATAAACTTATCCAACACCGCGCCGTGCTTATTGGCGATTAACGTCATACAGTGCATATAGGTATTTAGAATGTCCGCCAAATTGTCAGCGCTCAAACTATCGGACAATTCTGTAAAGCCAACAATATCTGAAAACATCATCGTCAGTTTGGCGCGTTTATTTTCGACACTAACGGGACTGTCAGATTTAACGATTGGTTCCCAAACTTGCGGCGGTACAAAGCGCGTCAGTTTATTAATGACAGAAACCATGGTATTTAAACGTCCAGCCGCTTGCCGCGCTCGCGCTTCATAATCTACATAATCACGATAAACATGGCGAAAATGGCACAGTATCACAATCATACTGGCCAATAACACCGCAGGGGTAACAAAGCTGTCGTGACAGTCCATCTCAGTACTATTTAAAGTCACACTGACGTAATAAAAGACAATGACCGTCACTACTGATGCAGCGAGAAGTTTAAGATGGTTTTCAGGGCTACTAAGAATAATCCGCAGACCGATGAGCGCTGCTAGACTGAGCGAAATCACTGCACAAAACTGTATCGAACCTATGACCGCTGAAGATAAAATAATAACAATGTTAGACGTCCAAAAACTGGCTGGCCGGCGATAGTTATAGATTAAAATCAGCAAACTCGGCAGACAAACCACGACAGCGAGCGCCATCGACGTCGGACTAAAGTTGTAATGTATTGCGAGCAATACGACCGTTAGTATTAAAACAAAAATTTCTGGATAATCAAATCGATAGGCATTGCTATTACTACCACCCTGTACAGGAATCTTTGGGCTTGTGGTTTCAAAAAATGCCATGGTCAAGGTTCGCTTAAAGGAAAACTGTCGAAGGTTTGAATAAAAATTAAAGCGGATCTTCTATTAACATATGTTTTTGTGCAGTCTTTAGATTAATAAGTACTTAGGTTAATAAGCATTCAGGTTGCTAAGCCCTTAAGTTAACAAGTAAATGCGTTAATAAGTAAATCGCTTTATCAACATTTGATAATATAAGTAGATAGGAAATCTATCTATTATACGGCTTTAATGCTGACTTACCTAGGACACTGGTAAGTAAAAGCATACCACTTGTCGCTTATTAGCCATAAAAAGCAGTGTGAAGCTCATGGTCAACGAAAACAATCCTAGTTAAAAACGACTTGAGTTAATAACCATGACAAAGACAAAAAAGCCAGATAATATCTATCTGACTTTTGCGAAGTGAAAAATAAATATAAGTCCATACTCAACGACTATTTGAATAAGGCAATTATTGCACGCTAAAACTATTAGAAACGCCTGAATAAGGCTTAATCTTATGCGTCCAACCGTTCTTCCAGTCGCCTTGATGGGTCAAGCGATAAGTGCCTGCTGGGGTGTCCTTAGCTATTCGCCAATCAATGATGGCTTTACTATACGCCGCTCCTTCGAGCTGCCACGTATAAGTGGTATCAAAATCACTGTCACTTAAATAATCGACCCATTTACCATTGTCAAGACGCTGCACTTTTAAGAAGCTGTCTTCGGTACGTAGATTGTTTTTAGGATGAGCGCCGCGGAATACTGCCGTAGCAATGTCACCCTTTTGATAGCTGGCTTTGGGCTGAGTGAGGGTTTGTCCCCAAGTTTGCTTTAAAGGCTTATCGTCGAAGACCACGCCTGGACGCTCGTTAAAGGATTTGCCTGAGCGATCAGGCGGTGTGGTTCTGTCATAGACTTCTATACCATCACGTAGCGCTGCCGCTAGTTGAGTATATTCTTGGATATAAGCAGCGGTTTGATATGGACCATACTCAGTAGACGCGCCTTCGTAATGCTGAGTAGCAAATTCTTCGCGCGTGGTCAAATAGCCGCTATAGTTATTCGCCAAACCATTAATAATAACGGTATCAACCCCCGAGTCTTGTAGTTGAGCAAGCACGGCAGCGCGCATCCGGCGTCCGACCATGGTCGTCGGCTCGGCAGGGATAGCAACGAGAGCAATATTACCGATACGCATCAGTTGCACCGGCTGCTGAGTATTAATCCAGCCCCAACTTCCCGTTGGCAATAAGACTTGTTTTTCCGCCTGACAATCATCTTGGCTAACGGTCGACACTATACCAAACGCGCCGCGCGTTAAACTGCCCAAAAATGATTGATCGACTTTATTGATATCGTCATTGATACGGAAATTTTCTCGGGTCATGCCCTCATACATACCAGGTATGTTCGAGGGGCCATTCTCCCCGCCAGCGGCAAACGAGTAACCACGAGCTGGCATACATAAGACTTTATTACCCGCGCCATTGGTGAATTTACCATCGACCTGATAGCCCTTTAAATCAATCCAGCGCGCGCGTACATCCACGGGTCCAGTAACCGGCACGCCTTGATGCCAAAGCTCAACCGCTTTATCCAGCTGCATCTGCCCATCACGTCTGACGTTTTCCCACTCGTTACTACTACCTTGAAAGCCGGGTTTTGAGTTGGCATTACCACCTATGGCTAACACATCACCCTCGTCAGCATTGGCAAAAGCTGCGACAAACGGCTTGTCTGATTCTCCGCCAAAAATCTTTTCCGCACCGCGCTGAGCAAAGCCCTTATTATCAGCACTTAGATGCATAAATTTATTACTAAAACTGGTTGGATGCAGCGCAAACCAATTAATCAGACCGACTGGTGTGCCATCGGCAGCATCAAGACGTAGCTGGGTCATGGTTTCATTGACATTACTATCAAAATCTTTGGCGTCGTTATTATTGTTATAGGCAAACTCTGAGCGATTGACTGTCGCGCCCTTTAGCTCGCCTTGCGCCAAAGATAGTGTCCCTGGCGTCAAGGTAGCGTGAGCGCGTTTAATTGAGGTGACAATACCATTGACGATAGCATTGAAGTTTTGGCTGCTATAGCCTGCTAGCGTGTCATCGGTACTGGCAATTTGATACAGCTGCTGATGTGAGTAACCGGCGTTACCCACATGGGTATGCGTGGCGGTGAGCATGACATTGTCATCGTTATATAAGTCACCATAATCCGCTTTTAGACGTTTAATGACCTCAAGTTTTACTGCGGTAAACATCGCGCCCATATCTGCTGATACATAGACGACACGTTTGCCCGCATTTTTATCCGCTTCGCCGATAATAAAAGCATGAGAGTACAAACGGTCGTTGATACCTTGTACCACCTGCCCCGCCGCATAACCAAACATGCCAGTTTCGGCAGCAGCACCAGTGATATCCGCCTTACCGCTACCTACTAAATACTGGCTTGTCGGCATCGCTCGCATAGACATGGCAGAAGCACTGTGATTAAACGTGACAGAGCTGTCCGCTGCGTCAGTAGCGTTTTCACGAATCGTTGGCCCCGAATCGGACAAGGCTGCAGCAGATTGCACGGATGCCGACTGTACTGACACAGCTTCCGTTGAATCCGTCTCACATGCCGTTAGGCTCAATACAGTGGTACAAATAGAGATGAGTAACATAGAAGGTCGTAATAACGCTGGAGAAGCAGAAGAAGTAGCCATTTGTTATCCTTAACATAGAGTAAAATCTTCAACTTAAAAATCTCAGTCTAAGATTAAATATCTCGCAACCTATGTGCGCGCTCAATCAATGATAACTATTGATAACTACCAATACACATCAATCCACTAAAATGGCTGCGAGTAGATAAGTTGGCTATATCCATTTAACCAACCCCCTCTCTAATATAACGATTAACAAACAAATGTGTAATATCTAATGGTAACAAAACCTTCCATTACCCTTAAAAACCACTTCACTATGATTTTACTTTAAGCATGCCTACTTAAATAAAATGACTCGAATAAAACGACTTAAATAAAAAGTACTAAAGTCACATTTATCAACCATTATCTAAAGCTTAACTACATTTGCCAATCGAACGGCATTTGATGATGACCACGCAGCGCCATCATCAGCGTTTGCTGCATTTGCGCCAACACTTCTTTGGTATAAGGGACAGCAGGAATACCCCATACTGGATTTGGCCATTGCATGTCGTTTTGATAGCGGACGATATGATGAAAATGTAGCTGTGGTACTTGATTACCGAGGGCGGCGACATTCATTTTATCTGCTTGGAAAGTCTTGGCAAGTTGGCTTGATAACCAGCTCGACTCACGCAAAAACTGCGTTTGGTCTGCCTCAGATAGCTCGTACAATTCTTTGATACCTGATACCCGCGGTACCAATATTAACCATGGAAACTGACAATCATTGATTAAACGACAGGTTGATAATGGGAAATCACCCACTAAAAAACTGTCGGCTGCAAGTTTATGATGAAGTTGGAACATAATGACGGTTCTCTTGTTATGACGCTCAAATAAAAGGAATTAAAATACCGAAAAGCAGAACTGAATTTACTAAACTAAAATACGCTTAAAACATTATGCTTAAAGAAACAGCAGGCTAAATATAAGATGCCGCTATTTTATCAGTTATCCAAGCGATAAAATAGCGCCGTGACCGATTGTCTTAGCGTATGGTATTTGCTGTACTTAAACGATTTCGTAAATGTGCTTGGTTTGCCGATACAAATAAACAAAGCTAAACAGCATCCGTCACCATATGTTCGCTAAAATAGCGCAATAGCTCTTGAATTGCGCTGACGCGCTGCTGCGGGGTTGCCAGCTTATCGGCATCCTGATAACGAATGCCAGAGGCACCATTCATACGATAGCGCTGCCCATTGCTCTGAATCAACTTAATAATCGCTAAGGCATCGACCGGCGTATCAGGTGCAAACTCTAATGTCATGCTATTACTATTGGCATCAATCTTATTAATCTTTAGCGGCTCAGCTTGTATACGCAGTCCGTGAATGGCGAATAACTGCTTGGTTTGATCGGGTAATATGCCAAAACGGTCAATCATTTCGGTACGGATATCGGTCAGGGCTTCTTTATCATCGGCATTACTGATGCGTTTATAAAACAACAAACGCTGATGCACATCGTGTAAATAATCCTCTGGTATCAACGCCGAACTATGCAAGTTAATCTCGCTGGTCAGCGACAATGGCGTACTCAAATCCGGCTCTTTACCAGCTTTAATCGCTTTTGTCGCCCGCTCAAGCATATCCATATATAAGCTAAAGCCAATCGCTTGCATATTACCACTTTGCTGCTTACCAAGTATCTCGCCAGCACCGCGAATCTCTAAATCCTCACTTGCCAGCATAAAGCCTGCGCCCAGTGTATTAGCGCGCTCAATCGCATGTAAGCGGCGCTTAGCATCGCCTTTAAGACCTTTGATAGAAGGCACTAGCAGATAACAATAAGCCTGGTGATGACTACGGCCAACACGACCTCGCAGCTGATGCAATTGCGCCAAGCCAAACTTATCGGCGCGCTCAATGATAATCGTATTGGCATTGGGCACATCGATACCGGTTTCGATAATGGTCGAACAGACTAGCACGTTGAACTTTTTATGATAAAACTGCTGCATCACTTGCTCAAGTTGGCGCTCTTGCATTTGCCCATGCGCAACCCCTACTCGTGCTTCAGGCACCAGTTCACGGACGGTCTCTGCCATACGCTCAATACTGGCGACATCATTGTGCAATAGATAAACCTGTCCGCCGCGTAGTAGCTCACGCAAGATGGCTTCTTTTAATAAAGCATCGGTCTTTTGCATAACAAAGGTTTTAATCGCCAGACGACGTGCAGGCGGGGTGGCAATAATCGACATATCACGCATCCCTGAGAGCGCCATATTAAGCGTTCTAGGGATTGGCGTCGCGGTCATCGACATACTATCGACGTCGGTCTGAATCGCCTTGATACGCTCTTTATGGCGTACGCCAAAACGATGCTCTTCATCGACAATCATTAAACCCAAATTAGAGAACTTCACATCAGGTTGCAGAAGTTTATGCGTACCGATAACAATATCGACCTTACCCGCTGCGAGGTCTGTTAACACCGTATCTTGATGTTTTTTACCACCAAAGCGCGACAAGGTTTCAATACGTACCGGCCAATCAGCGAAACGGTCACGGAAATTGTCTTCATGCTGACCTGCGAGCAAGGTTGTCGGCACCAATACTGCCACTTGATAGCCTGCGCTGACCGCAATGAATGCCGCACGCATAGCGACTTCTGTTTTACCAAAACCAACATCACCGCAAATAAGACGATCCATCGGCTGGTTCTGTCGCATGTCTTCCATCACCGCATGAATGGCATTGGCTTGATCAGGCGTTTCTTCAAAGGCAAATTGACTGGCAAATAGCTCATATTGCGATGGGTCGATTTTAAAATGAATACCGACTTTCGCTTCGCGCCGTGCTTGCATATTAAGCAGCTCGGCCGCCACGTCATGGATTTGCTCAAGCGCCTTTTGCTTGGCTTTATCCCATTTACCGCTACCAATTTTATGTAATGGCGCAAGTGCAGGGTCACCGCCACTATAACGGTTAATCATTTGTAAATTGGCAACCGGTACATAGATACTGGCGTCATCAGCGTACTTTAGGTGGATAAACTCTTGCTCGCCGTCACCAACATCGAGCGTAATCAGGCCATTGTAACGCCCAATACCATGCTCGATATGCACCACTGGACTGCCTTCGGTGATTTCGGTGACGCTTTTAACCAAGAACTCTTCTGATACCCCACTTTGCCGGCGACGACGCGTTTGCAGCACTTGCCGGCCAAATAATTGCGTCTCACTAATCACGACCAAGCGCTCAGGCACGTAAACGCCGCGTTCAATAGGCGCAATGGTCAATCCGACTTGCGGTAACTTATTATTATTATTCTTCGATTTGTCCGCTGCTAAAAACGCCTCAAAGCTATCGTAAGCTTTGACATCTATTTTGCCTTTAAACAGTTCAATCAAAATCTCACGCCGACCCGCCGTTTCTGCCACAATTAATACAGGTGTTGCTGTTTGCGCTTGCAACTCTAAAAACGCTAACAGTTCGCTAAGGGGTTCGGCTTTTTGATGATTGACTGGTAGTTGTGGCGGCTCTTGCGCACTTAGTGTCACTAGCCCTTGTTTTTTTGGCGTCGGCGATAGTTGCTCAGACGCTAAGGTTGCGTCATCGTTATCAATGCTGTCGATCGCAGCAACATCAGTCATGGTCGCAAGCTCATTGCGCGCACTCAGTATCACCCGCGGATAATGATTAAGATGTTCGTTTAGACTATTTGATAATAAATACAACCATTCAGGCGCGACGATAGGCTTGTCAATATCGTGACGGCGCTCTTCATAACGGCGCTGAATTTGTGACCAATAATCTGCTTGTTTTTCATTTATTAGCTCATCAGTGATAAATAACGCATCGCTTGGCAAGTAAGAAAACAAACTGCTCTCTGCCTGCCAATCTTTTAAATCAAAAAAGAGCGGTTGATAGTATTCAAGCCCACTACTGGCAATACCTGCCATGACATCTTTATGCAGCTCAGATTTGCGGCTACTGGCATTGGGAAACATAGCAGCAAAATTGGTGCGGAACGTCTCCCGCCCTTCATCAAGCGGAAACTCTTTGGCTGGTAGTATTTGAAATTGCTTAATGGGCTTTGAGATATCTGGCAGTTTATGCAGCAGCGATAGCGATTCTTTGCCCATGCTGCTATCGTTGCCGCTTATCATGGTTTTGAGGTCATCAACGGTCAATGTGCGCTGGGTCTGCGGATTAAAAAAGCGAATGGTCTCAATTTCATCATCGAATAAATCTAGGCGTAGCGGAAATGGCTGACCCATGGCAAAGATATCAATGATACTACCACGTACGGCAAATTCACCCGGCTCAAAGACGTTCTCAACCGCGCGGTAACCCGCCTTTGCCAATAGTTCACGCTGAGTATTGATATCGAATCGATCACCGACGCTCAAATCAAAATGCTGCCCTATCAACCAGCTTGGCGGTGCGACCCGATGCATCAATGCCTGTACCGAAATTAACAGTACGCCTTTGGTAGGCATATCGGTTAATAGGTTGATACGCTCGCTGACGATATCTTGATGCGGTGACAGCTCATCATAGGTCAGCGTTTCCCAATCAGGGAACACATAAGCATCGACGCCGCAGAATGCCAACTCCGTCTCTATCTGGTTAAGCTGATTTTGGTCACGCGTCACCACAACCTTTAGACGATCGGCCACATTCCATAGCGGCGTTTGTACCAGACTTGCGAGCCACAAGCTACTGACTGCTCCATGCACAGGCGCCAGCCAGCGCCGCTCGGCATTCTGGATAGGAAATAACTGCTGGTTAATAGGGTCAAAGGCGTCGGTCAAAGCAGTGATAGACATAAAGAATAGGGTCAACGTTAAGAGTCAGAAAGCTATTATACGAATATTTGCTCAATTACCAAAATTTATGCCGTAACGGTTTGTCACTTAGCCTTGTTATGAAAAAACCAAAAACTAAACAATTGATCAAACGCATATTCATCTATAACGACAAGCTACTTAAATACAAAAACCTCAACGATTAAGCTGAGGTCTCGGAGTTATAACCATTAAGCTACTGTTAAAGTATAAGCTGTTTTTAAATTAATGGTTTTTCGCTCGCGATAATGCCGTTATTGTCGGCATAAACAAACATACCTGAGTTTAACGTTAAATCACCAAAGCGGATTTCAATATCGGTTTGACCTTCATCGCGGCGATTTGATTTGCGCGGGATGCAACCAAGCGCCATGACACCTATATCCATTTGCGCCATATCATCTACATCACGCACGCAGCCATATACCACCACCCCTGCCCAGCCATTATCAATCGCTGATTGCGCAATCATATCGCCGAGCAACGCGCAGCGCATTGAACCGCCACCGTCAACGACCAAGACTTTGCCATTGCCGTCTTTATCTTTGCCATCGCTGTTCAATAAAGATTTTACGCGGCTATTATCTTCAAAGCATTTTACCGTCACGATTTCACCGCAAAACCTGTCTTTACCGCCAAAGCTATAAAATGATTTGCCTTCAATATTGGGCAAACATACCTGCGACTCAGGATTGGCATCTAATAAATCACAAGTGACAAAGTTGTCTTTATTCATCGTGGTTGTTTCTGCTGTGTCTGACATCGTGACGCTCCTTGTTAAGTTAAATAGTTGAATTATCTATCATGAAATCTGAGTTTTTATTAATTTATGTTTAGGCTATTTTTTGACTTTGGTCATTGCTAGTAGCTGTTTATTTTCGATAATTTCCGTGTCTGTAATGGTAGGCTCACTACGATATTTATTACGCTGATACACCTCATGCGCACTCATCGCCATCGCACTGGCAACGCGCTTGGCAGAAATAGGATGCAAGGATAATGACTCGGGGACGATTGGCGAGATCAGTTTAAAGGCTTTTTGACCAAAGCTTTCAAGCGGACGGCCTTTATGCTTGCCAAGTAATAGTGATGGTCGAAAAATCACCAACTGGGTAAAACCTAGCGCCATAATAGACTGCTCTGTTTCCGCTTTGACCCGATTGTATAAAAAACGGCTGTCGATATCGGCATTCATTGAGGACAATAAAAAGAAGTTTTCCACGCCTTTCGCACGGCACAATGTGGCAAAATTGACATTATAGTCGTGGTCAACTTTTCGAAACGCTTCATCACTACCTGCTTGTTTTTTGGTGGTACCAAGGCAGCTAAAGGCATCGGTCTTACTATCTGCGCCGACACTGGCAAATATTTCAGCCAAGTTATCAAAATCATTGACCTGATAAAAGCGCATGCTGGCATTGATGTAGCGAGGCGGCCGCCGTGCAATCACAATCAACGTGTCATAAAGCTCACTAAGCTGCTTAACAAGATGCTGTCCGACCAGTCCTGTTGCGCCAATTACAATTGCTTTTCGCTGCATAGCCTATCCATTTATATCATGTTGGGGTGTTTATAATGCTAAAAATGATGTCTTATAGAAATTGTTTGCTTTGGTATCATACCTAAATTAACAACTCGCTAGCGCTATTCTACACAATTTATTGTAAGAGATTTTATCAACGGTAAGGTTTATGGGAATCATTCAGAATTTTAAGTCTAACTTTTGTTATATAATTCACTTGTTAGCGCGATAAACCCTTTAATTAAACCTTTAAGATCGGCTAACATAACTTCTTTTAGCATTAATCATCAAATATATTGTTCTAAGCGCAATAATTTGCTAAGATAACCGGCTTTACA
Organism: Psychrobacter sp. Sarcosine-02u-2; assembly: GCF_002836335.1. NCBI lineage: Bacteria > Pseudomonadati > Pseudomonadota > Gammaproteobacteria > Moraxellales > Moraxellaceae > Psychrobacter > Psychrobacter sp. Sarcosine-02u-2. The sequence goes on from NZ_PJBX01000164.1 coordinate 10,887, forward strand.
CGTCAACGCTGTTTAATTATTCCAAACAGTTCTGGCGCGAGCGATGCTCTATTACTATTAGGTGCTTTAATAACAGATAAGTGCCCTCATAATAGACATCGACATCATGTTTGGCGAGAGGCTGCTCGTCACCGATGATTGTTAAACCCATTATTATTGCAATCAACATTCATATTTTTATCTGTCTTTATCAAGGAGATACGCGTGGCTAATACTGCACAAGCTCGTAAACGCGCCCGTCAAAACACCAAACGTCGTCAGAACTCTGCGTCACAACGCTCTATGGTTCGTACTTATCTAAAACGTGTTGATGCGGCTATCGCTGCTAAAGATTATGACGCGGCTACCGAAGCTTACAAAAAAGCGGTACCGGTTCTTGATCGTATGGCTGACAAAGGTATTATTCATAAGAATAAAGCTGCTCGTCGTAAGAGCCGCCTAAACAAAACTATCAAAGGCCTACAAGCTTAAGATTGGTTGCGTTTAGACCGCATCGCACTTGATGGTGTGATGACCAAAACCTTGCTACTGGTTTTCATACTGGGGCAAGGTTTTTTTATGCCTATTTAAAAGGTAACCGTTACTATTTAAAAAACATTATAAGGCTAATTAAATACTTCAAAAATAAAGCCTATGTCCATTTTACTTCTGGTGGCAATAGTAATTTGCTTGGATGAAAACCAGCGGCACGGTAGCCCTGTAATAAATCGCTGATTGGACGAATATATACTTGCCCGCGCCAAACGAAATAGGCATTGGCTTGCTCAAAAGGCTTATCATCAAACCACAAAAACACCCCTTCCATCATCTTTGGCCAATCATTCCAATCAATCTCAACCACGTCTAGCATCACTGCCAAAAACGCTGATAGTAACGTATCATGACTGACGGCGAGCATTAAATGCCCATGTTGCGGCTGGTTTTGATAAAAAAGCGATAAAAGATCAAGTCCGCCTTGATAAGCATTTTTCGTGCCTTCAAGATTGCCTTGTAAGAAGCGATTGATAAAGTTTAGCACACCAATTTCTTTAAAAATCGGGTTGGCAATCTCAGGTTCGGTCACCAGACTGCCAGGTTCAACCAGTAGCGATTGATGGGCAATATCACGTCGTAGTCCCGCACCCTCTTGCATCAGCTGCGCGGTATCAATACAGCGACCAATCGGACTTGAGATACTATCAACATCGAGCGAATACGGCAAATGTTCTGCTAGCCAGCGCCCCCAAGACTTTGCCAACACGCGACCTTTTGGCGTTAGCGGCAATTGATAACTGGCAAAACCATTACCATCAGAGCGCTCGCGCAGAGAATGTCTGGTAAATAAAATCAGTCTTTTATCTACCGGCAACAAACCGACCGAAGACATCATACTGTCAGGTAAGTGAGAAGGTGCAGGTGCGTTCGGCCTGAGGTTCGTAGGCTTTTCAGCCGGTGTCGATCGTCCCGATGGGGTATTATTAGGCAATTTACTCATGATAGTAAGCGTAGCAGATTTATTGATGAGAATGAACAAAATATAAGGTCAGTTGCACTATAGCTTATTCCGCTACATATCGATATAAGCGCTTGGTTAACAGGATTTAGCCAATATCCACCACTTTGTTCCAGATGAACGCCAATTCGGTACTGCTCACCTCATTAGGATAAGCACGCGGATTGACTATCACCCGCGTTTTATTAATTTGATAATCAAAGGCTTCATGGGTATGGCCATGTACCCATAGCACAGGTGCCCAGTCCTCATGCATCCAGCTCGATAAATCACTAACAAAGGCGGCATTACTCGGCAAGTTGGCAAATTTCTCAGACACAGATAATGGGCTAATACTATGATGACTCATGACCACCGTTTTTTTACCCAATGCTTGCGCCGTTATCAGCGCTTGCTGTAGCCATTGACGATGTGCAGTATGGATTTGTATCGATACTTCAGGAGAGAACAGCTCGCCACCCGCATAAATTTGCTTATAATCGCGCATAAAACGCCTAGCCGCTGCCATCGTATCGGCATCGGCTTGATATTGATAGTCCGTCCATAACGTACAACCTAGAATCCTTACCTCACCGATGTCAATATACTGACACTGTAAAAAGCGCACGCCCTGCTCTAATTCACTATCATAATTATCCCAAGTGGCAAGCTTTTTATCGAAATGCAGCACATCTTCGCCGAAGTATTCATGATTGCCCGCGATGGTAATCAAAGGTACTTGCAAATGCGCTGCCTGCTCTTGTAGCCATGGCATACCATCATCGCTATTGGCAGTATCTCCCGCTACCAATACCACGTCTGCGTCCGTTTTAGGGATGCGCCCTAGTGGATACGACTGCCGCGCATAACTATCAATATGTAAGTCACTTAAAATCTGTAATTTCATAGGTTTTACTATTATCCAATCAAACTATTTGCAAAAGTCAGCTTTTTCCTCAGCTTACGATTAGCGTGAATTTAACCAGTGTAGCAGCTTTTCGTTAACGAGCAAAAAGTAAAAAAGACAGCGGATTAGGCTGTCTTTTTTTATTATACGGTCGATCTATAGCGCTAAAGACTGTTCAATATCAATTGTAATTTAGCCAAAGGATCAACAGCTTGGGTGATTGAGCGACCAATCACCAAGTAATCAGAACCATCTGCTAACGCTTGCTTCGGTGTACAGATACGTTTTTGATCATCAGCATTGTCGTCTGGCAAGCGAATACCAGGAGTAATCAATTTAAAATCTTCACCACATAATGCTTTAAGTGTTTTTGCTTCTTGTGCTGAGCATACTACCCCATCAAGACCTGCTTGCTTGGTCAATTGTGCCAAACGGCTCACTTGGGCATCTAGGCCGTCGGTGATACCTGTTTGCGTCAGTGCCTGATTGTCCATAGAAGTCAGCACGGTTACGGCGATTAGCAGGGTTTCAAAATTACCGTTCAACAAGCGCTGCTTGGCTAATGACATGGCCTCAAGGCCCGCACTTGCATGCACGTTGACCATCCATACGCCAAGCTCGGCTGCTGCAAGTACCGCTTGTGCCGTGGTATTAGGAATATCGTGAAATTTCAAGTCCAAAAACACGTCAAAATCACGCTGATGTAGCGCTTTAACAATTTCAGGACCACAGCGGGTAAACAGCTCTTTGCCTACTTTTAAGCGACATAACGCTGGGTCTAATTGGTCAGCTAGTGCTAAAGAGGCATCTTTAGTCATATTATCCAGTGCAACGACGACTGGAGAATGGATGGTGTTATTCATAGTTGTGCCACGTTCTATCAGTTTATTAAATGATTATTATTAAATTATTATATAAACGTCTCAATATAAGAATGCTTAGTTAGCACTCAATGCTCACGCTTTTGCTTGGTTAAAGTAGCACCATCGTCTACATCGATAACGCTGCCGTCTTGTACATTGGTCGCTGTCGCGCCGTAAACCGCTTCTTGTACTGATGGTGCGTTTGCCTGACGGTCAATGACGATATTGGCCTGCGTCACCTGCTCTTGCAGATTGGCATTTAGCTTTTGTAGCCGTGAGATTTCCCACTTATTTTGTAGCACACGGAAGATAAGCAGCGCGAGTAGCATGCCAATCACAATGCCTAGTATCAAGCACAGAATCAGTAATAAGCCCAAATTCATCGTTGGTGCTTGGGAGAAAAGTAGATTCACCCCAACTTCGGTATTATTGGCCAATACCAAACCGAGCGAATAAGCGAAGCTTAAAAACAGTAATACCAGCAGTAAAATACGCATCAGAGATATCCTTTTATGTTGAATCGTATGAACCGTTTAACAAAGAACGCGACATTCTGACGGCTCTGCTTACCTAACCGTTTGCTACCTTGGCATTGACAGCTTCACGTAGCGCTTTGCCCGGCTTAAAGTGTGGAATGGCTTTTGCAGGTACGGGTACGCTTTCGCCTGTTTTAGGATTGCGCCCCATACGGGCACGGCGATGATGAAGACAAAAACTACCAAAGCCACGCACCTCTACTCGGCCGTCATTGGCTAAGGTATCGGTCATCAAATTTAATATTTCGCGTACTGCATCATCGACGACAGTGTCTGTCATGTTGTCACAATTCGCACTCAGATTACTAATAAATTCGGACTTGTTAATTGCTTGCTGCATTATCACATGGACCTTATTGATTAATGGATAAGATGATATGAAGTAAATGAACCGTTTAGGTCTGTTTAATTTAACTTTCACATCTCGTTACTCAATGTTGCAAATGATAGCGGATATTGGCATAAATAGGAATAAGAGTTTCCTTTTTTACCATAAAACCTTACTAACTTGCCCCATACTCAAATTTAATCACAAAAAAAAGCGACCGGAGTCGCTTTCTTTTTATAGTATAACTATATCAACAAACTACCGCTTACTGCATTTGTTCTTTGATCAAGTCACCAATGGTTTTTGGCTGTGCATCAGAACCGGCAGCAGCAGTCGTACCAGTGCTTCCCAATTCTTTAATCGCTTGACGCTCTTCAGCTTCGTCTTTGGCTTTGATTGACAAGTTGATGTTACGAGTTTTGCGATCAACACTGATGATTTTCGCTTCAACATCATCACCAACAGATAGATGCTTGGTTGCATCTTCAACGCGATCACGTTGAATCTCAGAAGCACGTAAATAAGCTTCTACTTCGTCAGCAAGTTCGATAGTCGCACCTTTCGCGTCTACTTCTTTTACTTTACCATTAACGATAGCACCGCGGTCATTGTTGACTAGGTATTCGTTGAATGGATCAGAGCTTAATTGTTTGATGCCTAAGCTGATACGGTTGGCTTCTGAATCTACAGACAATACCATTGCTTCAACGGTGTCGCCTTTGTTGTAGTTACGGATAGCTTCTTCGCCAGTTTCGTTCCAAGAGATATCAGATAGATGAACAAGACCATCGATACCACCGTCTAGACCAATAAAGATACCGAAATCAGTGATAGATTTAATCGTACCAGTGATTTTATCACCGCGCTCATGTTTCTTATCAAACTCATCCCATGGGTTAGCAAGAGTTTGTTTGATACCTAAGCTGATACGACGACGTTCTTCATCGATATCAAGGATCATCACTTCAACTTCGTCACCCACTTGCACAACTTTTGATGGGTGGATGTTTTTGTTGGTGTGATCCATCTCTGATACGTGGACTAGACCTTCAATGCCTTCAGAGATTTCAGCAAAACAACCATAGTCAGTCAAGTTGGTTACGCGAGCTTTAACAACGCTACCCACTGGGTATGTGCCGCCAACGTTATCCCAAGGATCTGTACCAAGTTGTTTTAGACCTAAGCTTACGCGATTGCGCTCACGATCAAACTTCAATACTTTAACTTTTAGATCTTGACCAACTTCAACCACCTCAGATGGATGCTTGATACGGCGCCACGCCATGTCAGTGATGTGTAGTAGACCATCAATACCACCAAGATCAACGAATGCACCGTAATCAGTTAGGTTCTTAACGATACCTTCGATCTCGATACCTTCTTCAAGCTTGTTCAATAGCTCTTCACGCTCAGCTGAGTTTTCAGCTTCCATAACAGCGCGGCGACTTACCACGACGTTGTTACGTTTTTGATCAAGTTTGATAACTTTAAATTCTAGCTCTTTGCCTTCTAGATGCGTGGTATCACGAATCGGACGGACGTCTACCAATGAACCTGGTAGGAACGCGCGAACTGAACCGATATCAACGGTAAAGCCGCCTTTTACTTTGCTAGAAATAATACCTTTAACGATCTCATCGTTATCAGAGATTTTCTCAAGGAAATTCCAAGTCTCAACGCGTTTGGCTTTTTCGCGTGACAGTAAGGTTTGACCCATACCGTTATCAACCGCTTCAACCACGACGTCGACTGTGTCGCCAACTTCAACTTCAAGTTCGCCTTCTTCGCTTAAAAACTCTTCACGAGCGACGATACCTTCAGATTTAAGACCAGTATCTACTGTGATCCAATCGCTATCGATGGCTACAACAGTACCAGTAATAACCGAGCCACGCTCGATATCAAGACCTGTTTCTTCGATGCTCGCTTCAAATAGTTCAGCAAATGATTCCATTATGTCTACCTTTGTATAGCCGTATCCTGTCCAGCACAGTACGGATCAAATGTATGACTGTATAAAACGAGAATACTGGTTTTATATCTTATGCAGTCATATAAAAAAACGGTTGTTGCTAATAAGCGATTTTTTAGCGAACTCACTAGCAACGACTGTCTTACTTATATTTATACAATTTTATACTAAAACGGAAGCCATAGGAAACCTTTTAGTACTTAAAATGTTGTTTTTATTAACGATTAAAACAAACACCCTTATCTTGACAATGTTTTTTTACCAACTCATAAACCGCGTCAGCGTCTAGGTTTGAGCTATCTAAAACCAGTGCATCTTCAGCCGGTTTTGACGGTGCCGTTGCTCGGTTTTCATCACGCTCATCTCGCGCTTTAATCGTTGCCAGAATCGCGTCAAAGTCGGCCGCCTGCCCAGCTTTTAATAGCTGTGCCACGCGGCGCTCTGCACGAGCGGTAGCGCTTGCGGTCAGATAGACCTTTACATCGGCATCGGGGAAAACTACCGTGCCCATGTCGCGACCATCCGCAACCAATCCTGATTGGGTTGCCATATCTTGCTGCAATTTAAGCAATGCTTGGCGCACCTTTGGATAAACTGCAACTTGTGAAGCATAACCGCCAACGGTTTCATTGCGTACTTGCTCACCAATCTTAGCGCCATTGACAATAATATCCACGCGCCCTGAATCGCTATTAGGCTCAAAAACGATCTGTAAGCTTTGGGTCAATTCTAATAACGCAGTCTCATCAATCGCTTGGTTGGCATCTGCTGTAATCAGACCTGCTTCAAACGCTTTTAAACCAACGATGCGATATAACGCCCCTGAATCAAGCAGCTGATAGCCCAAAGTTTGCGCTAAGCGCCACGTAACCGTGCCTTTACCTGCCCCACTTGGACCATCAATACAGATAACCGGATAGCGCAATGACGGCGTCTCACTATTGTCATTAGTATTAGGTATAAAAGCAGACATAACACTCACTTAATCGTCGGCAGAGCTGACATCGTGGTAAACAAAGAATTTCCCTGCGCTATCAAACGCTTGCACGGTAATAGACAGATTCGTAAGCAAATAGGGCGATAGTATAGCAAACATAACTCCCTATCACTAGCAGTGAGACTAATATCTTGTTAATCATTTGAACGGTTTTTTTATCTTTTTTTTCGTTTGGACGCTTGCCGACGTTCACGAAAAAAAGCCTTTAGCATTTGACTGCTATGCTCACGGCACAGACCTTTATACACTTGAATACGATGATTATAAAAAGACTCGGCAGCCAAGTTCATTTGACTACCAACCATACCAGCCCTCGGCTCGCTTGCTGCATAGATAAGTCTATCGACGCGAGCATGAATCAGCGCGCCAATACACATAGTACACGGCTCTAAAGTCACATATAACGTTGTCTGAAGCGGCAAGCGATAGTTGTTTAAACGCGTGCAGGCATCCCTTAACGCGATAATCTCTGCATGCGCGGTTGCGTCATGGCGTCCAATCGGCTCATTAAAACCTTGACCTATAATCTGCTGATTGTGTACCAGTATTGCTCCTACGGGCACTTCTTCACGTGCAGCGCCTTGCTTAGCAAGATTAAGCGCTTGTTGCATCCAGTTGATATCTTCGACTGCCCAAAGTTCATCTGTAGCAAGTTGGTAGTTAATTGCCTGAAATGGCTGCAAGCTTATATTCTGTATATTTTTCATTTACTGTGGCAATTGCCAGTCAATCGGTTTTTGGCCATGTTGTATTAGATAATCATTGGTCTTAGAAAACGGCTTAGAACCAAAAAACCCGCCGCGGTTGGCAGCCAACGGCGATGGATGTACAGCGGTCAGAATCAAATGTTTATCGGTATTGATATATTTGCCTTTTTTCTGCGCTTTACTGCCCCACAATATAAATACCGTATGCTCTGTTTGTTCATTGACCACGTCAATCACGGCGTCGGTAAACTGCTCCCAACCTTTATTTTGATGGCTGTTTGGCGTGCCTTCTTGTACCGTAAGCGAGCTGTTTAATAACAACACGCCTTGCTGCGCCCAATAAGTCAGATCGCCATGTTTTGAAGGAGCGATTCCGATGTCACTCGCCATCTCTTTTAGCACATTATTTAAAGACGGCGGTTTTGGTATGGCTTTTGGTACTGAAAACGATAAACCCATCGCTTGCCCTGGACCATGATAAGGGTCTTGACCCAGTATCACCACCTTCACCTGTGATAATGGCGTTAGATTTAACGCATTAAACATTAAGGGCGCTGGCGGATAAATACTATCATCTGATTGATAAGCTTCTTTTAAAAAAGCGCGCAAGTTATCCATATTATCAGAGGTCAATTCTTCTGCTAAGGCTTGTTTCCAGTCGTCCGGTAAGCGCACATTGTCCAAAATCGCTTGTTTTTGGGCCTCGGTTTTCGTAGATTTTTCATCAAACAATTCCATGATAGGTCCTTTTTTATTTTTTATAGGAGGATAAGAAATACGATTATTCAATAAATTATAGCAATAAAAAAACGGCTACCATTGTAACCGTTTTTATAACACCGTAACCGTTTTTATTATATCAATAGCAAAAACTTAGCTAGCTAGTGACTCAGAATCTGGATGCGGCTCATGGGTTTCAACGACCGTTAAGATAATACGACTGTCGGCTGAACCTTTATCCGAAGATTTACCGCTAGTTTTATCAAGCTTAACCGTATCACCGTCTTGCTCATTGGCTTCTTTTGGTTCTAAGCTTAGATGGACTACCCCACCGTTTACCAAGTCGCCAAACAAAATCATACTCGCGAGTGGCTTTTTGATCTCGTCTTGAATAAGGCGCTGCATAGGACGCGCACCCATGAGGCGATCATAGCCTTTCTCCGCCAAGTAATCACGGACTTCATCGTCAATCTCGAGCGTCACTTGCTTGTCATCGAGCTGTACTTGTAGCTCAACCAAGAACTTATCGACCACAGAGACGACGACCGACGTATCTAACGCGTTGAACTGAATAATCGCATCCAAACGGTTACGGAATTCAGGGGTAAAGACGCGTTTGAGTGCTTCGGTATTGTCGCGGCTGTGATCTTGCTGAGTAAAGCCCATCGAAGAGCGGCTGATACTTTCAGCGCCGACGTTAGTGGTCATAATGACGATCACTTGCTTAAAGATAGCCACGCGGCCGTTGTTATCAGTCAACGTACCGTGGTCCATCACTTGTAATAACAAGTTAAAGACATCAGGGTGTGCTTTTTCGATTTCATCAAGTAACAACACGCAATGTGGATGCTGATTGATTTTTTCAGTCAGCAAACCGCCTTGGTCATAACCAACATAACCGGGAGGCGCACCAATCAAACGTGACGCCGTATGCGCTTCCATGTACTCTGACATATCAAAGCGGACCAGCTCTACACCTAACAAATTAGCCAGTTGACGTGATACTTCTGTTTTACCAACCCCGGTTGGACCAGCAAACATAAATGAGCCAATTGGTTTGTCTGGTGCTTTTAGACCGGCACGCGACAGTTTAATGGCATCTGCCAAGGTTTCAATCGCTTCATCTTGACCAAATACTAAGTGTTTAAGATCACGATCTAAATGCTCAAGAATGCTCTTATCATCACTTGATACGGATTTGGGCGGAATACGCGCAAGCTTAGCAATGATGGCTTCGATATCAGCAACATCGATTTTTATCGGTGCGCGTTTGCCTTTAGATTTTTCAGACCCGCTCGCACGATCATTGGCTTTTGCCGTATCTGCTTCCTCTTGCATTTCATTGGAAGTGCTTGTTGTATCAAAGCTGTCATCGTCAGCATCACCCCCAAGACCTTCTTCATCGGCATCGATTTGCGCATCAAAGTCTTGTTCTAAATTGGCAATAAAGCTTTCTTCAGCGTCAATATCGTCTAGATCCGCGACGATACCTAAACGCTTATAAGCACCGGCTTCATCAATAACATCGATGGCTTTATCGGGTAAAAAGCGCTCGTGAATGTGTTTCGCCGATAATTGCACAGCAGTTACCAAGGCTTCGTCGGTATATTCGACGTTATGAAACTCTTCATAACGCGGTTTCAACCCACGTAAAATATCGATACTGTCATCGACACTTGGCTCTTTAACATCAATTTTTTGAAAACGACGTGACAAGGCATGGTCTTTTTCAAACACCTGACGATATTCAGTAAAGGTTGTTGAACCAATACAGCGCAGCTCACCATTGGCAAGCGCTGGTTTGATTAAGTTTGAGACGTCCATATTGCTACTCATTGACGAGCCTGCGCCAATAATCATATGAATCTCATCGATAAACAAAATCGCATTGGGTTTTTTCTTTAACGCATCAAGTAGTGATTTCATCCGTTTTTCAAAATCGCCGCGGTACTTAGTACCAGCGATTAATGAGCCAATATCTAGACTATAAATCACGCAGCCATTTAAAGGTTTTGGTGCTTTATCATTGATAATCAGCCACGCCAACCCTTCAGCAATAGAGGTTTTACCAACGCCTGGCTCACCGACCAATAGTGGGTTATTTTTACGGCGACGGCATAATACTTGAGCGGCGCGCTCAATCTCAGGACCACGACCGATTAGTGGGTCAGTTTTACCTTCAGCAGCGCGCTGGTTTAAGTTGGTTGCAAATTCAACCAAAGGATCTTTACTGGTTTTTTCTGACGCACTACGGCGCTCACCAGTCATTGAAGCACGTGGCTCAGATGGCTCGTCTTTGTCTTGACCATGTGATAAATACTGGGTCAGCTCAAGGCGGCTGATGCCCTGCTTTTTAAGCAAATAAACGGCATAAGTATCATGCTCTGAAAACATCGATACCAAAATATCAGAACCTTCAACTAAACGCCCGCCACCAATAGACTGCACGTGGAAAATAGCACGCTGCAAAATGCGGTCAAAGCTCTGGGTGGGTTGTGGTGATTGTTCAGAATCTGCGTCCACGGTTGGCGTATGCTTATTGATATAAGCTTCTAGCTCACTACGCAACGTTGAGACATTGGCATTGCAAGCAGTCAACGTATTGGCAGCATTGGTATTTTCCAATAACGCCAATAGGAGATGTTCAACAGTGAGATACTCATGCGATTTTTGGCGCGCAAGTGTCATTGCTAAACGCAAAGAAACTTCAAGATGACGACTTAACATAAGGACTTCCTACGGTTGTACCTATCTTATTATTGATAGCTTTATGAATGAGTTAGTAACTAAATCAGGGCGATAGATGGATTGTTCAAGGGCAATGTTGAGTTTATTAACAGACATTACTGAATGATGTCTTCCATGGCTTGAATACTATTTGCGTCTTACCTTTATCTCAACATGATACTTAACCATAGTCAATCTTTTAACGCTGACTAAAATGTATCGAAGTGTCCACTAGACCTTTATTGCGCAGTATTTATTGTGCAGTATTAAAGCGACAAATAGGCAAAAAACACTTCGAGCGTAAGTTTTCGAAAGTAACGGTTGAATTTAACAGAGATAAAAGGTGCTAAAACGATATGAAAAAATGTGGGGTTTAATACGATTAAGTGTACAAGGGTATACTTTAATATATGGGTGATATGAAAAAAAAATCAAGCAGAAAATGCAAAGCTAGGAAGATTAATAAAAGAGAATTAAAGGAGTGACAATAAATTTAAAAAGGCAGGAATCAAGTAGACAAATAGATTAGAGCAAACCATTGGCTAATACATCAGGTTTGCTCTACGGCAGAGTTCTTATAATAAATAAAAAGGTAAGAAATAAAAAGGTAAGAAATAGAGAAGTGAGTAAAATCAACCGAAATTAGAGAAAACTTAAGACAAAATAGGCTAAAAAATTATTCACCCTGATGCGGCTCGATTTGAGTCAATAAAGGATAACCTTCACGGTGCGCCAAGCTATTGACTTTTTTGGCTTTGGTTTCAGCGATGTCTTTTGGATAAATGCCTGCAATACCCTTGCTGCTATTGTGAATGGTCAGCATAATTTCAACTGCTGTATCCATACTATGACGAAACTCTGATTGCAGCACATAGACGACAAACTCCATCGGCGTGTAGTTATCGTTATACATGACCACTGCATACATCGGCGGTTTTGCTACTTCTGGCTCAGCGACCAATACATCGGCTTGCGGTGAAGTTTCGCCCTCGGTATCACCATCTTGCGCTAGACGCAGCGGCGTATTTGGGAAATGCCAATCGGCAACGGTTGGCGTTGAATGTAATATCGGTTGTTTTATCATAATTAGCGTACAAATTAATAGCGATGCTGTAACAGCATAAAGAGGATTAAAAAGAGTAGCAGACCTGTCTAGCTATCACTTAGCATATGACAAGAAAGTATTAATACATTAAAAATCTAAAATTCAATAAAATAAAGTTCAATAAAATATCAAAAACTTAAGGTTCAATGGGGCTTTCATCAACTTCTGGCAAATCTAAAAGTGACAACGGCATGCTATCAACCTTATCACCAAGCTTCCAGTCGTATAATTGCTCCAATTCTTGTCCGCCTGCGCTTAAGCTTAATTTCACTTGCAAAGGTTTAAAGCCTGTTGGCATCATAAAGCGGCCGCGGATTCGCGTTATGCCATCGATAGTATAACTTGCCGGCTCAAGCGGCACTTCTACAAAGTTATTATCATTCAACAAGGTTAAAGTAGGTTTTAAGCGCTTAGCTTTGCCGTCGCTGGCAAGCATTGCCACATCAAAGCCGTACTCAAAAGCGTTTTCAGGCAAAGGTTTGATTTTCGCCCCAAGTATTTGTAAAGGCATACCGCCATTTTCACTAACAAGCTCAGCATATATCTCATTAAGTTGGGCTAATTGTTTATTTTCAACCGTCAATTCCTGTTGATTTTCACGTAGCTCTTTTAAATTTGCCAAACTTATTTCTAACTCTTGCTTAGCGGTTGCCGCTTCATTAGTGGCAATTTTGCTGCTAAGGCGTAAATCTTTCAGCTCTTGCGTGGCTTCTTTACTGGTAATCACCGCTTGCTGAGTTTCTGCCTGCATCGAATAATAGCCGCGCTGATAGCCAAGTTTATGACCAAATGCGAGTCCAACTCCAGCGGTCACCAATACCGTCACTACGAATAATGCCAATACTAAGGTAGAAGCGCCTCGTTGCTTATTACTAATAAGCGAGTTGCTAATAATAGGGCTATTTATCAGCGCATGACTCTGTTGGTAATGAGAATAAGAGAGATGCGCATCGTGCCCCATATCATAGGAAACAGAGTCTTGGCACGATACTCGTGCAGGCTGTTGGCAAAGGCGTGGTGCACTCTTCAAACGCATTTAGACGATATCTCTTAACAGTAAAGGCAGGTTATTATAGCGGAATTTATAATCAATACCTAGCACCATAAATATGAGGGATTTGTTAATAGCTAGACATCTGTTAAGGAACGATAGGGGCAAAGTCTAAGCCCATCGATTCATCGAAACCAAACATCACATTCATATTTTGTACGGCCTGTCCAGCAGCACCTTTCACCAAATTGTCTTGCACGACAATCACCGTCAGCTCAGCACGCGCATTGTCTTGGTGAATACCAATACGCAAACGATTACTGGCTCGCACGCTGCGTGTATCAGGATAAAGCCCCTTTGGCATCACATCGACAAACGGCTCTGCCGCATAGCTTGTCTCAAATACTTGCTGCCAATCGATAGCAGTGCCTGCTTCGGTAAGCTCTAAATGAATAGAGCTCAGCATGCCGCGTATCATTGGTACCAGATGCGGTAAAAAACGGATACGATGGTCAAACTGGCTCTCTAACAATTGAGCAACGCCCTGCTCAATCTCTGGTAAATGCCGATGACCTTCAACGCTATAAGCTTTGAAATTATCGGTGGTTTCCGCATAGTTAAGCGCAAGCTTCGCTTGCCGACCCGCGCCCGAAACGCCAGATTTTGCATCGATAACGATACGTGACTCAACCAGCCTTTCGGCTTGCTGATTTTGCGCATCGATAATAGGTTTTAAGCCCAAAATAGCGGTGGTTGGATAGCAGCCAGGGTTACCGACAACTAACGCATTGGCCAATTTTTCTCGATTGATTTCAGGTAAGCCATAAACGGCGGTCTTTAACAATTCAGGACAGGCATGCGCTTGCTGATACCAATGCTCAAAATCTGCTAATGACTGCAAGCGAAAATCGGCGGCCAAATCAATGACCTTTACACCCGCTGCCGTTAATGCCTCTGCTTGCTTCATTGCCACGCCATGTGGGGTCGCAAAGAATACCACATCGCATTTTTGCAAGGTCGCTAGCGTCTCATCACCTAAATCGCTAAAAACTATATCGGAGATACCGCGTAAGCTTGGGAATATCTCATCAGCGCGGGTGCCAGCTTCGCTACGTGAGGTTAGCAAATCAATAGACACTTCAGGATGGGCAGATAATAAGCGAATCAGCTCAATACCTGTATAGCCTGTGCCGCCGACAATCGCTGCTGAAATCATAAGATATTCCTTTTTCTTTTAATGCGTAAATATTTAGATAGAGATAAGCTCTACATCAAAGTTAAACCTTGTTGCTTCTAAATATAAGCGCTATTACTAGCGCTTTTAAACGTTCATTTTTTAATAATTAACGATATTAAATTTTATAACTTAAATTTTATAATCATGTACCGCATCGATAAAGACTTTGGCATTATCAGGATTGACCCACTGGGTAATACCGTGACCTAAGTTTGCCACATAGCCGGTTTTTTCGCCACTGGCGTAAGCGCTATCGAGCATCGCGTTGACTTCAGCACGGATAGTTGCAGGCGAGCCGTACAAGGTTGCGGGGTCTAAATTACCCTGAATGGCTTTGCTACTTTGTAGTTTTTTATGTTGCTTGGTCAATTGGCGCTGACTTTCTGTCAATACTTGACGGGCGCGATCAATAGGCATTGTCCAGTCTAAACCTAGCGCATCGGCCTCACTATCCGCTTGCACATCGAGCCACAATCCACCGCCTTTGGTAAATAGTACGACTGGGATTTCTGGATGACGTACCTTTAGCTCAGCGACAATACGCTTATTATAGGCATGCGAGAAATTCACAAACTGACGATGACCAAGCGCCCCGCCCCAGCTATCAAATATCTGCAAAATTTGTGCGCCAGCAACCACTTGCGCATCCAAATAATCAATCACTGACGTTGCCAATTTATCTAATAATTGATGTAAAAACTCCGGATTGCTATATAAGAAACCCTTGGTATAGCGATAATCTTTTGAGCTGCCGCCTTCAATCATATAAGTCGCTAGCGTCCAAGGGCTACCCGAAAAGCCGAATAACGGCACTTGTCCGTTTAGTGCTTTACGAATGCTCGTCACCGCGCGCATGACATAATCAAGCGAGTCATTCATATCGAGTACCGGCAATCTGTCTAAATCCGCTTGCGTACGAATCGGATGCTTAAACTTCGGACCCTCGCCCGTTTCAAAATACAGTCCTAGCCCCATGGCATCAGGAATGGTCAAAATATCACTAAATAAAATTGCGGCGTCCAAGTCATAACGGCGCAGCGGCTGCAAAGTGACTTCGGTCGCACGCGCCGTATCTTTACATAGGCTCATAAAATCACCGGCTTCGGCACGGGTGGCTTTATATTCTGGTAAATAACGGCCGGCTTGGCGCATCATCCATACGGGCGTGGTATCTATGGGCTCAAAGCGGAGTGCTCGTAGCAATCTATCGTTTTTTAAAGGCGCAAAGTTCTGCTCAAGCGCATGGTTACTGTCTGAAGCACTCATGTACAACTCTCCAAAACAGCCCTATATTCAATAAAATAAATAACAGGGCAAGATAAAATAAGTGAAAGAAAAGATTAATAAACGCTTATAACGCATAGATAGCAGCATTTAATCCTAAAAAGCTTCATAATGATTTGATATCAGCTTCTTTATATTAAATACCATTTACTATTAAGCTTTGAGAACACCTACCGATTAAAGGGGTATAACTACACGGTTAACGCTAAATTGTCGCGATGTACCATGACCACACGCTCTTCCTTGTTACCAAGGATTCTATCAAACTGCTCTGTACGCTCGCGAGCCACGCGGCAAGCGTCACGCGATGAGAAGTTCACTTGACCAACAGCGATACGCTCGCCCGTGTCTTGATTGACAATCTCTACCACATCACCTTCATCAAAATCACCGCGAACCTCGACGACGCCAACTGGCAATAAGCTCTTGTGATGTTCGACAACCGCTTTTGCAGCCCCAGCGTCTACAATGAGCGTGCCTGACATGCGCAAATGCGCCGCTAGCCACTGTTTACGAGCAATGATTTTATCGGCATCATTAGTAGTCAATAACGTACCGACCGCTTCGCCAGAAACCACACGCGTAATCACATCGTCGATAGCGCCACTGACAATAACCGTTGGACAGCCGCCCATGGCAGCTAAGCGTCCAGCACGGATTTTAGTCAGCATACCACCGCGACCAAGTTTACCGCCATCGCCAGCGATATCAAATAAGTAATCGGCCATCGCGCGCTCTTGACGAATCATTTTGGCATTCGGATTGTTACGCGGATTATCAGTAAAAACGCCTTCTTGATCGGTCAAAATAATGTATAAATCGGCATTGACCATCGCCGCCGCCATCGCGCCTAAGGTGTCATTATCGCCGAATTTAATCTCATCAATGGTAATGGTATCGTTTTCATTGATTACGGGCAGCACACGCCATTCTAATAACTGCGTCAATGCTCCCGTGGTATTTAAATAGCGACTACGATTAGACAAATCATCATGAGTTAATAATAGCTGCGAGCTTTGAATACCATGCTGAATCAATGCTGACCACCAGGTTTCAATCAAGCCCATCTGTCCGATGGACGCACAAGCTTGTAGCGCCGCCAGTTTCCTTGGGCGCTCGTCCAGATTCATCCGCACCACGCCTTCAGCAACCGCACCTGACGACACTAGCAATACTTCCACACCTTGCTTATGCAGTTTGGCAATCTGCTTTGCCCATTCGTAAATGGCAGTTCGATCAAGCCCTCGTCCATTATTGGTTAATAGCGATGAGCCAATCTTGACAATAACGCGCCGAATATCAAAGTTGCGAGCTTGCTTAACAAACCTTGCTTCTCCTGTCGTGTTCTCTATGTCAACTGCCATATAAACTCCTGTTGCTAGGGTAAATGAATTACGTGAATAATATTAGAACTGTACGCACACCTATTTAAAAAACGAAACATTAACTTTTGCCAATTTAACCTTAGATATATTAAGGAACGTATACCACTTCGACGCCATCGTCGAAATCGTCATCGTCGTCTAAATTGGTACCTTCACGCGCTGCTTTACGAGCCGCACGATAGGCTTCACGCTGCGCTTCGGTATTCAAACGAACTTCTGCTTCTAAGCGCTCAAAACGCTCTTTTTGGGCTTCAGCAAAAATCGGATCTTCGAGTTCACGCTCACGCTCGCGCTCGATCTCATTCATCAAATGGTACTTAATCGCATCAACGCCTTCGCCGGTCAAGGTTGCGGTACGAAATACCATACCTGTCCAACCAAGCTCAGCCACAATATGGGTACAAAGCTCGTTTAAGTCTTCTTCGGCAACCTGATCAATTTTATTTAGCACCAAAATCTGTGGCAAATTGGCCAATTCAGGTGAAAAACGCTCAAGCTCATTTAAAATCACGCGCGCGTTTTCTACTGGGTCGCTGCCATCGATCGGTTTTACATCAACCAAGTGTAACAGACGGCGTGTACGAGCGACATGCTTTAAAAAACGAATGCCAAGTCCTGCGCCTTCTGACGCGCCTTCGATTAAACCCGGAATATCTGCCATCACAAATGAGCGGTGACGACCGATATCAACCACGCCTAAGTTTGGCACTAAGGTGGTAAAGGGATAATCGGCAACCTTAGGTTTGGCGGCAGATACCTGACGGATAAAGGTTGATTTACCCGCGTTAGGTAAACCAATCAGACCAACGTCAGCGACTACTTTTAGCTCAAACTTCAGCACCTTTAATTCGCCTTCAAAACCTGAAGTGGCTTTGCGCGGTGCTTGGTTGGTCGAGCTTTTAAAATGGGTATTACCCAGACCGCCGTCGCCGCCTTTGGCAATCAGTAGCGTTTGACCAATTTCAATCAAATCGCCTAATACTTCGTCGGTTTCGGTATCAACCACGGTCGTACCAATTGGAACTGGCAAATAAATATCGTCAGAGCCCTTACCTGAACAGTTCTTACTATGACCGTTTTCACCGCGCATGGCGTCATAACGACGGGTATAACGGTAGTCAACTAAGGTGTTGGTATTGTCATCGGCAATGACATAGACATCGCCGCCCTTACCGCCATCACCACCGTCAGGGCCACCACGTGGGACATACTTTTCTCGGCGAAAACTGGCGATTCCGTTACCACCGTCACCTGCTTTTACCGTTACGACGGCTTCATCAATAAATCGCATCTTTCGTTCCTTTATTTACCATCTCGTTTATCAACTTACAGTCAGCGACTGTATTTTAGATGGTAGCTATATGTTTGGTAGTTATGAATAACTTAAAAAAATATAAAATCTTCTTTAAAACGGCATTTACTAAAATGTCATACCACGCTTAGCATTTAGCATGACAACAACACCCGATAACCATTCGGACTATCGGGTGTTTGAATACTGCCGTTAATAATTTACACCGATTTATCTAGGATAAAACTTACTTTCGTCCCGCTATTTTGCCTTAGCATTTTATCTAAATACAAACGGCTAAGATAGCAGCTGTGCAAATTTTTACGCTGGAATTTGCGCATAGCTGATGCCAGCCATTTGCGTGGCCAAACGTAACACCTGCGTGCTATAGCCAACTTCGTTATCGTACCAAATATAAACGATAGCATGATTGTCTGTCAAAATCGTCGCTTGCGCATCGACGATACCGACATGCGTATCACCAACAAAATCAGTTGATACCGCTTCGGTAGAATCTGTATAAGCAATCTGAGTTTGCCACTGACTGCTATTAGACACTTTACGCATGAACTCATTTAACGCCTCGGCACTGGCTGGCGCCGTTTTAAGGTTTAAGTTCAAAATCGCTAAGCTGACGTTTGGCGTTGGTACACGAATCGCATTACCCGTCAATTTACCGCTAAGCTCTGGTAGGGCTTTACCGACCGCTTTTGCCGCGCCAGTACTGGTGATAACCATATTCAATACCGCGCTGCGGCCACGGCGATCAGCTTTATGATAATTATCAATTAAGTTTTGATCGTTGGTGAACGAGTGAATAGTTTCTACGTGACCGTTTTCGATACCGTATTCATCATTTAAGACTTTGAGCGTTGGGGTAATCGCGTTGGTGGTACAGCTCGCTGCACTGACGATAGTGTCATCGCCGACCGTATCGTTATTGACGCCATAAACGACGTTTTTAATATCACCACCAGCTGGTGCTGTTAATAATACTTTTTTCACACCAGTCGATTGTAAATGCTTGCCAAGACCGTCTTCATCTTTCCAAATACCAGTATTATCGATGACCAATGCATCGTTGATACCATAAGCCGTATAGTCAATCTCGCTTGGGTCTTTGGCATAAATAACTTGTACAAAGCGGCCATTGATAATCAAACCATTGTTTTCATCATCGACAACGACGCCACCAGCGAAGCTACCATGGATTGAATCACGCTCAAGCAATGAAGCACGCTTAGCCAGATCGCCCGCTGCTGCTGGACGCACCACAATGGCTTTTAGCTGTAAGCCTTTAGCGCTTGACGCTTGTGACAATAAAAGACGCGTTAAGATACGACCAATACGGCCAAAACCGTATAGCACCACATCCGTTGCGCCATTGCTTGCAGCGTTATTGTTGTTAACAGACTCTAATGCCGCTTGTAAATCACTGTCATTAGCAATCAATTGACCAACATCGATACGCGCCGCTTGGATGTCTTTATTCTCTGCAAGCGTTTTAACCATCGCTAAAGTATCCGCGACAGCGATAGGTTTAGCACCTTTATCACGCAGCGCGACTTTTTGATGCAATGCCAGTATTTGACCCACAGAGGTTGTATCTAGCGTATCACCAAACAATGTCACTTGCACATCTTGCTCATTATAAAGCTTATTTAATAAGCCCATAAGCTCGATGGCTTGTTGCTCTTGTTGGTTATAATTGCTCAAATGGTCTTGATGTAATTGGCGTAAGGTATCAGCGTTGCTCACGAGAAACATCCTTTTGGTCAGTAATTAGGTAGCAGAAAAGTAGGAAGAAATATAAATAGATAGGTCATCATTGTTTAAATAACGATATTAAAACGGTCATGCTCGACTTTGGCGGTAGTGATTGGCAATAGTAACTATCACTAACTAGCGTTACAGTCTTTATCGTAACCGTCTTTAGATAAGGTAGATTCTAGCCTAAAACGCCCTATTTTGCTAGTGATAACCGAATTTGACGTACTTATCGCGTTTTTCATAGCTTTATAAGTTACTGCATAAAAATAAAGGCAGCTTGCGCTGCTGCTCTATTATCAATTAACGATAAATCAAACAAAAATATGATAATTATAAAATACTTATATGGTTATGCCATGTATGGTTATGAAAAACTTAAGGAACCAACTTTACCGTCTGATTGGTCTGCAGGGTAAGTTTAAATTCTTTTAAATCGTAGCCCTGCTTTTGGGCAATTTGGCGATATTTTGCATAGGTCTCTTGGCTAACATTCGGCGAACGAGCCAGTAACCACAGATAATCTTTATCTGGCGTGCCAACCAATGCCGTTTTGTAATCTGCATCACGAGCAAGTACCCAATAATCGGCGCGGCCAACAGGCAACCAGCGAATCCACGACGGTAAAAAAGTAACCTTTAATTTACTACCCGAAGCATCAGCAGGTTTAGCTAAGCCTTCTGCGGTAATGGCTGAACCATCTTGCGCTTTACATTGATTAAACACCTTAATGCCTGAACCGTCAGTTTTTTCAATATAAGTCGCCGTCACATCACTGGCACAGTTGCGCTGGAAATACATCGGTAAACGACCTATCTCATACCAAGTGCCGGCATATTTTTTGAGATCAACGCTATCAACTGTGGTTGGTACGCTAGCAGATTTATGGATAATTGCATTTGGCTTAATGGATAACGTCTCTGTGACGGTTTTAGCCGTTGTTGCGTTCGCTGTCACCCCAGCTTTAGCCGCGGTATTGACAGGCGGTGTTGCCGCATAGGCTGAGAACGCAGCCAATGGGATAATAATTGCTAGAGCAATACCTGTATGCTTGATAAGTCCATTCATAAATATACGCTCTGGTATTGTTGGTAAACCCATATCTTCATTGCCGTCGTCTGTATCAACAGTTTCAGCAGTAATAGACTTATTGGATTTAGTATTACCATTTAAGCTTTTCGCTGAGATGTCTACAGCAGCATCAATATTGATATCGGTAGTATTGATATCAGTAGTTTTTTGCACTTTCTTATAAGCAGGCGCTTTTTTGTATCCGCCGCCATTTTGAAAACTATTGCTTTGCAAATCTTGAGTGCTTTTAAAACTTGTATTATGGTTATTTTGATCGTGATTGCTGCTATCAATCAATACAGACTTTGCGGCTTTAGGCGCGTTTTGTCCACTCTTTTTATAGACAAATTCATTATCTGTTGCTGATGCCTTTAGGGTGACATCGCCTACTGGCATATCGTTCGCGCTATCATTGTGATAGCTAGCATCATTGCTGGCATCACTCGATTGTGACGTATTATCTGTCTTGCGATAACCTTTTTTTAAATAGTTTTTATCAAGATAATGCTGACTTGATTTAGTCTGCTGTGATTGAGAACCAGCTGCCTGCGAATCAGGCCATGCTGACTTAGGTAACTTATTGGTTTTCATAGGAGTACCATTTATTAATAGTGTTAGTTAAAATTTTTCATTTATCAAATTTTATAGCGATTAACTCAGTATAAATAATGCTCAACAATTACTTTAAATACAAAAGACAGATGAGTGAAAATTAAATACTGGATTACTTATATTTACTATACCTTTCAGTGGCGCTGTGATGAATAAAATCACGATAGATAAGAAGTGGGTGGATAGCAATTGGTTAAATAGCAAGTGATTGGATAAAAAGTTGCTAGATGAATTGCCCTTAACAAACTGATTCTGCGCCCTTTGGTAATTTGCAGGTTTATAGTAATGGCAAAGGGCTAAGCAAAACAGTGTAGCAATGTAGGAAAACGCAACGGTTTGTAAGTAATTCTGTATTTACGCCATACAAGCAATACATGGTTACCTTGTGTAAAAATAGATTTAAAATCAGTGGTTTGCCCCCATTAAACCTCACTCTTGTATGGCCTTACATTTGCTTTCAGTTTTTGATTTACCTTTCATATTTTGGTTAATTATTGGCCTAAAATATACTCTCAAATACTATAAAGACCATGTTAAAAATTACCGTAAAAACTGACTAATGCCAGCAACAGCAATGCCGCCATACTGCTCTGCTTGAGCCCTCATTGCTGGCGATAAACCACCTAAGCCAATCACTGGTATATCGGCTAATTCTGCTAATATCGACCACGCTTGCCAGCCAAGTGGCTCGACATCAGGATGGGTTTGGGTTGCTAAAACTGGCGATAGAAAAATACCGATAACGGGTGATAATTGTTGCTCTAAACGTCTATGCGCCAACTTATTAGCGGCAGCGACACTTTCGACGTCATGACAACTTACAATCAGTGGATAGTTTAATAAACCGTCGTGAATTGCATTTTTGCTTTGGTGAACATCGTTATTAATATCGCTTAAGCCGCGTATAAGCTGCGTCTGGGTTAACTGCTTTGCGACGATTTGATGGTTTATAGCTTGCTTATGTGCTTGGTCGCTTTCAAATTCAGCTGGTACAATCGCCTGTATATCTGCACGCAAGCGTAATAACTGCGCTATATTATTATCTGCATCCATGGCTTTTGGACGGACATAAACCCAAGCATCATGCGCCAAATGCGCTGCATGAAACTGTAGCCAAGTTGCTGCTGGATCAGCCGCGTCGTTAAAGTGTGCCAATGGATAAGTAATTGCTATCTGTTGTGGTAAGCGCAACCATGCAAGAATGGTTTTATTAGCGGCTGGCAGTTGATAATCTCCTGCCAATAACTTCGATTTATCCACCCAAGTTAATGCTTGACCCTCCAATCCCTGCTGGCAATGTCTATGCTGTTCATACTGCTGCGCACTTAGTGCTACCTTGTAAACCTGCAAACATACCTGCTTATCACCATAGTCATGATGCAGCCGACCGAGTTTCACCGCAGTATTATTTGCGATATCAATGCCCGTCTCTTCAGCCACTTCGCGTATCAGCGCTTGCTGAGCGGTTTCATTAGCATCTATCTTGCCGCCTACAAACTCATAACGATTACCTTGATGCTGCGATGCATTTCTGAAGCCGAGCAAATACTGATGCTGATAATAAATGACCGCCACCGCAACATTGACGATTTTTAGTGGTTTATGGGCCCTTGCCTCATTTTTAGCGAACGAATTTTTGCTTGAATTCTCTAAATAACTGCTCATTCTATTGCCCTTTATAATGGTACGACTGTTTTGATTTATAGCTTTTGTAAATGCTGCTTTATATAAGTTTACATAATAACTGTGATTTATTTTATCAAATAGCTTGCAAAAGCTTTCAATGTAAATGATAATTATTATCGTTAATGACTTACTTTACCCCACTGCCTTATTTTTAATTATTTTATCAAAAGGAATTTACTATGAGCATGGTCATCTCTCGTTATTTAAACTGCCGCGAAAACCGTTTGCCTACGCTACAGTCGCAGCACCTATTTGCGCTAACCAAAGAAGTGCGTATCGAGCACGAAGGCGAAGAATATCGCTTACGCTTAACGCGCAATAACCGCTTAATTTTAACCAAATAAATCAACTGCTCACCGCATAAAAAAACGCCTTTTAATAAAGGCGTTTTTTATTGCATTAAATGAACTACTAACAAGCGACTTAAAAATCGACAGTATAGTAAGGCTATTAAAAGCTTAAGTGCTTAGAACTGCCAACTATAAACCACATCGACCGCGTTTTCCGCCGCTGAAGTTGCTTCGACATAAATGCGGCGCGTTAGCTGATAACGGATAGATAGGCTATTTTGTGCATTAAACACTCCGACTCCGTAGCGAATATACAAATCAGGGGTTACATAACCGGTGACGTTGACGTTGGTGTCATCACTGCTGCCTGACGCATCAACGGTTAAGCTTTGGAAGCCAAACGCTTGGCCTATCTGGTTGGTCAGATTGCGCGTGCCACTCAGCCCAAAGCTTAGTCCCGCCGCCGCAAGGTTATTGGTCACCTGCGATTTAAAGCCTTGCTCACTGATTTGCGTCGCGCTCTTATTATTAATACGACCCGTTATCAAGGCATTCATCGCTTGCTGCTGGGTTAAGCCAGCATTGTTAAAGACGATAATATTTGGATTTTCTGTATTGCCTTTAACGCGTACGCCGACGGTCTTACCGCTGATGGTTTTCACCGCCTCAATGCTCAGATTTGGTTTCATCACATCGCCATTAAAACGCACTTGACCGTAATTCAGCTCTAAGCTCTGACCAAAAATATTGACATTGGTACGACGAGAAACCTGCACGACGCCTTTGGCGCGCATAACGCCTGTGCCATTTTGGGTGACATTAATCGCCCCTGCTAACGGAATCACCGCACCAAAGCCGCGGAAATTGATGTCATCGCCCAAGTCAATACCGATGTCGGCATTGATTGACCAAGGTTTTGAAATCGCTAAAACCTCATCAATATTACCAATCAAACGGCGATCAAGCACCACCGCATCTTCGGTTTGGGTAATGATATCTTCACTAGCTTCTGGTGGACGAATGGTCGCTGACGGCACACTGACCGCGCCAGTAATATTGACATAACGGTCACCTGGACGCACAATAATGTCGATATCAGGGTTAATCTCAGCCAACAATAATGGCGGCTGGGTCAATACCAAACGCTCGCCAATGATGCTGAGCTTAGCTTGCAGTTTTTGTTGCCAATTTACCGTACCAGTCAGCTTGCCCGTACCGGTACCACTATTAAAAGTGCCGTCGATATTCGCCTGCGTACCACGAATTTTGGCATCGACATTGACTTTTCTTAAGTTGATAGGTAAATCAAGTATCGCAATACGGCCATCTGCCAATTTCACATCGCCATAAAACTGTGGTTTATCGAGCGTCCCACCCAAACCACCTGCCATAGTGATATTACCTTCGAGCACGCGCATACCGGGGAAGAAAGGCTTAAACACTGCCAAATTCAGCTCATTGAGCACCAGCGCACCCGAGATAGGTTTCGGTGTTTTATAAGGGTCAACGATAACCTCAGCATAGCCACGCGCACCGCGACCAGTATTGATGTCCGTGCGCAGTTTGATGCCTTCAGGGACCGACAAAGCAATGACCGACACGCGCTTATAAGGCAAGGTAACCGGCTGACTATCGCCATCTTGCATCAAGCCGATTTTGCCGTTGTCAGAATACAGCGTGGTATTGATCGTCGGCGGACGACCACGTTGCCAACCGACGATAGCTTTACCATTAATTTTCGCTTGCCAATCGATATCTTTGGGTAAAAAGACCGAGAATAGTGAAGTATCCAAGTTTTGTACCGCTACATTGACTTGACCTGCCGCTGGTGAAGCAATGAGATTCTCACGTAAACACAGCTTGCCCGTTTGGTCGGTCGCCTGCCAACAGTGGGCGGCAAGCTGCACTTTTAAGTCGGTAGAATTATTACCCTGCTTTTTGGGTAAATTGACAATCAACTGCGCAGGTTGTAGTTGGTTTAACGTCGCATATTTTGATTTGATACGCCCTTTACCAATCACCCCTGACCAGCTGAGCTTATCGCGATTAAAGCCACCCTTAAGTCGAGCGCCGATAGCAAGTTCATCATTTGCCACTTCAAGAATGACCACATGCGCCTGCTCAGTGCCATTAAAAGTGGCATTGACCTTTTTAAAGCTCTGACCTGCCGCATCCAAACCTTCGGCGCTAATAATAAGCTGGCTTGGGCTATTGGCCAAATTGACCAGCTTACCGCGGATACGACCTTGACGCAAAATAAAGCCCGGTAGCGCTAGTCGCTCACCAACCAAGTCGATATAAATCGTGGGCAGCGCCTGTCCTTCCGGCTGCGACAAGGTTGCGCCTCCCGTCACTTTACCAGCAAGCTTATCTGATAGCTGGTCAAGACTGGTGATATTAATCTTAGCTTGTAGCTGCTTAGCATTGCCATTAGCAGTAAGATAATTGTCGCCCCAACGTAGCACCAAATTATTGGCATTTAAGCTATCGATTAGCGCATTAACTTGCTGATACTGTGCCTGTGCATCCTGTGCTTGTAAGCGTTTAAAATAACTGCCCAAGTCTTTTGGTAGGCGCAGCTTCGCCGCCAGACTACCTTTGGCACTGAGCGGCTGGCCTTTTAGCACGCCACTTAGGTTAACTTGTTTGATATTAACGATTTGCTGATTGTCACCCCAGCGCCCATCGGTATCAATAGTGCCAGTGATGGTACTTGGGATATCTTTAAAGAAATAACCCAAGTTAAAGCGATTCATCACCGCCTTAACATCCCAAGCGATACCTTTACGCACATCGACCGTACCATTGGCATCGATACTACCTGCGGCGCCGACATGGCGGAAACGCTTGATACGAATCAGCTGTGCGTCACCACTGGCGTCAATGCTAAGTTTACCGGCTGGCAGTTGCTCAGCATCTAATACACCATCAAATTTCACCGCAAAGTTTTTCAGCTTACCCTTTGCGTTAGCATTAGCTTGGTTCTTTGGCGGCGTTTGCCACACACCGCTGGTTTTTAAATCACCAGTGATAATGGCGGCATTATTGGGTAAAAAATAGCCAAGGTTAAATTTGTCAAAGTGGCCATCGACTGTCCAGCCAATGTTTTGACGTAAGTCAATGACACCGTTCGCTTTTACTGCGCCGGCTTCACCGTTATAGTTGAGTTTACGAATACGAATCAGCTTTGGCGTACCAGCAGCATCAATCGATAAGCTGCCCTTTGGTACGTCAGCGGTATCAATGTGACCATCAAAACGAGCATCAAAAACAGACAGCTCGCCGCCGATAATATCAACGCTAGCATCACCGCTGCCCGTGATACCAATAGCGCGGCTATCTTGGCTGGCATCGAGGTTTGCTTTTAAATCGGTATTAGTAAAGCTAATAATATGGCGCTGACCTTTGACACGGTTTTTACTGATATTGAGCATGCGCCCGCGCGCATTGATATGCCCTGTTAAGCGCTCAAGCGGTAAGTCACTACGATATTTTTTGGGTAATAAGCCATTGGTACGCGCATCAATTTGCCACGTTAGCGGGCGTTTTTTACTGGCCAGTTGAATCTGCCCTGTACCAGATAGGTCGCCTACTATACCTTTGTAATTAAGACGGTTGATATTAATCACGTCGCCGGCTTTACGCACGCGCACATCGTAGTTGCCTTTAGGGGCGACATTTAACTCATTAATTACCGCTTTGCCATCGACCGATAAATTCGAGCCGCGGATAATAACATTGGCTTGTCCGCTTGGACTGTCGACATTACCGATATTAGGCAAATTGCGGCGTACCAAATTTTGCCACTTGGCGTCGATATACCAAGGCGTGACTTGCTTAGCATTGGCGCTGCGACCACGAGCAGGCGTTTTGCCGCGCACGATGTTGGCATTGAGATGCTCGCCATCGCGCTGACGCAAATCTGCATCCATCTCTAGATTGCCATTTTTATTTTTATGCTGATAATGTACCGATAAGCGACCATTGAGCTTTTGCGGCGCATAGGGTTTAAAGTCGGCATATTCATCTGGAATCGCCTGACGAATATCAAAATTACTGCCCGTGGCGCGGACTACCGCATCAAAACTCTCTTTCCAGTCCAAAATACCTTGCAATGTCAAATTGCCTGCTGGTACTTGCGCATCCAAACGATCAACGCGCAGCTGACTGTTGGCGATAATACCGCGACCTTGATAGTGACCCGATGGGATATCTTTGGCGGTCAGCTCGGTATTGATACGCAGACGTATCTCCGAGATGACGCCCGACGCGGTCGCCATGCCGCTTTTTAGGTGGATATTTTGGCTATCGGCATAAGGAATTAAAATATCGTCCCATTTAAGTTTCGCTTGAAACGGCGAACCTTCATCTAGGCCCTGCACCACAAAATCACCGCTGACATCGCTGTCGTTATAACGGCTACGGACTTTACCAACGGTACGTTTTAGCGTACCGGTTGCGGTGATATTTAACGGGTCGATATAGGCTTTTTCTAACGCACTTACCTCGACAATTCCGCTCAAATCTAAAGGATAGTCGCCTTGTAAATCTGCCTGACCTTTTAAAGCGCTGACTTTTACAATATCCGCATACTGCAATTTGCCGCGCCCGACGTTCACCACGCTACCAACCCAAGTCAAATCTCGCGCTTCGATATCATGCACGACGATAGGGTCTTTGGTGACTTGTTTATAAATAATGGTTTTTATTTTTGCTTGATCAAAGCGCAAATTGACTGGCAAGCTAAGCGTTCGATAATCAAACGGCTCGCCCGTAGGTGGCTTATTATTGATAATCTCAATGGTTTGAATGTCGGCATCACGCAGATGCACTTCTTTGGCAAATACTGCGCGCCAGCCTATTTTGACATAAGCTTTATCGACCAATATCTCAAGGTCTTCGGTGGCGTTGATATCGATATCGCTGACCCAAATACCATCGCGCAGATTACCCCGACCGTATTTAAACTTAACTCCCGTTTCAGCACTGATTTTTTCTAAAATGAACTTTGTGCCCGACTCAGTACCGACCGCATATAAAAATATGGCGAACATAATCGCCAGTACAATCAAAATAAGAACCGTTAATTTGAGCAAAAAAGACAGGGGAAACCAACGTCTAACAGCGCGGGCATCGCGCTGTGCTGGATCTTCATCCGAGGGCTTATTTGGCGGGGTATTTTTGGTCAACATGACACTCAGCTATGTTAAAGAAGGTTTACCAGCAAGCGCTAGAATGAAAAATAAGGCGGTTTTTGCGTTTTTATCAAGACTGCTATAAGCACTCGTGTTAGGCATACTTATAGCAGCCATTTATAAAGGCGACCCGATAAACAGATGCAGTCTAACAGGGATGCTATCTTCCGTCACGCCAGCAGCAACATCGACACGTACCACACCGACCGGCGATGCCCAGCGGATACCGACGCCGACGCCAACTTTGGTATCGGTTTCAAAATCTTTGTCATAGGCATTACCGACATCGGTAAAGACTGCGCCGCGGAAACCTGGTCTAAACTCATAGTTATATTCCGCACTGCCGACTGCCAGGATTTGTCCGCCGGTGAGATAGCCTTTCTCAATCGGTGATAGGCTTTCGTAATCATAACCGCGAATACTTTGATCGCCGCCAGCAAAGAAGCGCAGTTTATAAGGCACTTCGTAAAAATCATCCGCCCAGATATAACCGGTATTTAAACTGCCTAGCACTTGGTGTTTATCGTCAGCTCCGAAGCTATAAAGACCGCTCACACCCGCGCGTAAAATTGCCATATCAGTATCACTTAGCAGACTTTCTGAACCTGCTTCAAGCGCATAATACTGACGGAACCCGCGGGTAGGATTGGCAGCATTATCGACGTCTGTTTTGCTCATACCATAACCAAATAACAAAGCGTGCTGCGTCGGTTTCGAGGAAGTAAAGCGCACTGGCAGATTGTCTAATTCTTCCTCATCGACGCCAGTTTCTAACTCATCTAAACGGTAGCGCAGAGAGTAGCTACGATCCCAGCCATTTTCACGGCGGATATTACGTGCCAATGCTGCTTTTAAGGTTCGGGTAGATAAGTCAAAATTACCTTCGCCTTGATCGATAACCTCTTCTTCGTAGGTCAAACGGGCATCCAACTTATCGTTTAGCGGATGCTTCCATGGTCGACTGCCATACACGGCGACATTTTTGGTAATGCGCGAAACTTCGGTTTCTGCCCCTGCTTGATAGCCTTTACGATTGATCAAATTATAATCTATCTTGGCAGTGGCGCGCACCCCAGTATCAGTACCATAACCGAGACCGACTTGGGCATCACGTGGTTTGTTCGCCGAAACAAAGACGTACAGCGGCACTTTTTTGCTTTCTAACACGTCCTGCGGGGTTTTGCGTCCAGCAAGCGTTGGCGGGACGAAGTTTTCATCGGCAAGGATATTTTCTTCATCAGGGAATATTTTTTGTGCGACATTACTGATAGAGTCGCTGATTCTACCCAAAATACTAGTGGCTTTTTGGTCTTTTTCATCCAAGACGCGATCATCCGGCAGACGGCTTAAACGTTCAGCTTTTTGTCTAATGGCTTGCAGTTTACTCAAGGTTTCTTCATCGGCTTCAAACTCGATGGCAGCGATATCGGCTGGATTGACCGTCTCACCGCTGGTGGCGTAACGCTCAGCGTCATTTTCGGCTTTGACTGCCTCATCTTGCTCGATATTATTGCTATTGAAGTCGTCATCGGTAGTCTCAGTACTACTGCTATTAGGGGTATTATCAAAGGCTAAAGTACTGCTTTCTGTACGCTCGTCTGGCGGCAAAATCGTCTCGACGTTAACAGTATTAAAATAGCGGGTCGCCGATAAATCGTTACTAAACTTGGTTACGGCCGGACGATAAAATGGCTCGCCTTCTTCAAAGCCGACCAGCTGCTTTAATAACGACAACTCAACCGGTAGCTTTTCAGGATCGCGGGTCAGCGTACCCGACTCTTGATCATAAGTAAAAAACACCACCTCATCAAACTTGTAACGATCACCCGTATTGTAAACCAGCGACACATCGGCGGTATTGTCAGGCAAGATAATATCGACCGATTTATTGAGCCAATATTGATCAAAATAACCGTAGGTATCACTGAGGGACTCAAGCGCCGCCTTACTGTCTTTATAAACGCGGTGATTAAAAATATCGCCCTCTTGTGGCGGTAGGTCTTTTTCTAACTTGGCAAACTCTTCTTGCTCGCTGCCCTCGCCGCGAATGTCAACAATGCGGCTATCCACGCGTACCGGCTCACCTAACTTTTCAATAATGACATCAATGGTATCTGTGTTTGGCTGACGCAAACGTAGGGTCACATCATAGTAGCCGACGGCTTTGGCAGCATCTAAGGCGCTTTGTCGTAGACGCGGCAACGCAGCAGTGAAATCAACCACAGACTGCACAGTGGTATCATCAATAGCGGCTTTGATATTCTTAAAGGGCTGAATATCATCGTCAGCTTTGGTTAATGTTGGCCTCGTGTTTCTCGTGCTGTTTTGAGCGTTGTTTTTGCTATTATCGTTTAAATTATCTGCTGCGGCTTGTTGCAAATAAATGGTCGTCTCAACATGCGGTAGGGTGACGACGCCACCATTAAAAAAGCGATTATAAAGGCGCTTAACAATATTGCCTTTTTTGTTACGTGCTATCGGTTTGGGTTTCGCCGCTTGTTCGATACTTTCTTTTACCGCATTGACATCGTTTTCATAGTTAGGCAAATAATCATCAGGATTGATGCTGTCCGACTGGGCATTTTCTATCCCACTATTCATGTCCACACTGGTCGCGCTATCGCCAGTGCTACTACCAACCGAATCGCTGACGTCAATAGGACGCGACATCACATCATCTGTCTCTGCCTGCTTAGCTGCGGCCTCATTTCTGCCTAAGGTTTCAAGATTGCTCGGTGCTGGTAAATTGGTAGCATCTAAACTCACATCGAGCCCAATTGGCGGCGTGCTATCGTCTAACCTTGCAACAGGCGCATCAAATGCGCCATCTAAAGCTTGAAAGTCATTGTCGTCATAACGCATACCATCGATATTATTAACGGCATTACTTTGAGTGATATTGCCGATATCTTGAGCGTTTTGCTTATCCATCGCCGCCAGCTCGCGATCAATCTCGTCAGGCGTCATCATCTGATAGCCTTGTTGCTGCACGCTATTAACTTGCTGTTCTAAGTTTTCATTGCTGTCAAATGCTTGGTTGTTACCTAGACTATCTATGCCATTACCGATAGCACTAGCAAAGTCATTAATACTATCGATATCATTATTTGATAACTGGGACTTATCCGTATTATTTGCTTGCGCGGTGGCGTTTTTGTTAGGATTTTTAATACCTAAGTTCTGCTCGCTATAATCATCCAATACCGATTGATCGATAATACCTTCTTCAACGGCTTTTTTTAGACGTAAGGCGTCCAAAGCAATATCAAGCTGGCTATCTTCATAGGCATCTTTAGAAAGTGCTCGTTTAGACGAGGACTGAGCCGAAGAATTGGAAGGCGGTTTTGGCGTTGGTGGCTGCGATTGTCGTTGCGGCTGTGCAGTGGTCGCATCATTGCCGCTATTTTTGTTAAGTTGGCTGCTGCTTGCATTATTGGCCGTATTATTATTTGAATCAGTGGCGGCAAGAGCACTAGGCGCGATAGCAATACTGACCCCAAAGCCAACCAAACTGGTAGTCAATGCCCGAAATAGCGCCGTACGCGTAAAATAAAGACGAGGGTTATCCATAGGATTTATATGAGTAGGATGAGCAGTTTTAGCCGAACACAGCGGCGCATTTGACGCAGCAGCAGGCGGTATCCCCGATGAGTGGCGCGCTAGAGTTGAAGGCTGATGTTTCATATTTATTTCCTATCACCTCACGCGGCACAAGTGACGGTCGATGGCAATCGCCTCGTCTTACCGGTGAATAAACGTAGAACAGTTCGCTGACATTAAAGGTTTGGACGGCTAAAATTTACAAATCATAACTTAGTTAATTCTCAAATCATAGCACTGTGCGCATGTATTTTTACCAAAGCCTTGCTATTATACGGCGTAACATCGATAAAACCTATGCTATATTTCGATAAGTTTTTGATAGTATTGATAATTGTTTATCTGCCAATCACTGCGTAAAAGTTTGTTTTCTCCTTTATTAGCCGCGACCCATCTGTAGGAATCTTCATGGCCAATCAGTTTCAACTCTTTAAACATCGCCGGTTTAATGCCATGTTTTTTACCCAATTTTTGGGTGCTTTTAATGACAATATCTTTAAGCAAGCACTGATACTGGTGCTGACCTATACTGCTGCCAGCCAATTGGACATGGAAGTCAGTATTTTAAATAACTTGGCGGCGATGTTGTTTATTTTGCCGTACTTTTTATTTTCGGCATTGGCAGGGCAAATTGCTGATAAGTTTGAAAAATCAAAACTGACGCGCTTAATTAAATTGCTTGAGATAGGCATTATGATTATCGCTGCTGTCGGCTTTGTCTTTGAATGGTACGCGCTGTTATTTGTGGCGCTGTTTTTGATGGGCACGCAATCGACGTTTTTTGGGCCGATTAAGTATGCGTACTTGCCACAAGCGATGAGGGAAAATGAGCTGGTCGGTGCCAATGGTCTGTTTCAAATGGGCACCTCGCTTGCCATTTTGCTTGGTATGATTATCGCTGGGGTATTGACCCAAATTACCCAGCCGCTATTTTGGATAAGTGTGACGGTGCTTTTTGTTGCGGCGATAGGCTATTTTGCCGCCCGTTTTATTCCCACCATGCCAGCGATGCAGCCTGATTTGAAGATTAATTGGAATATCTTTACCACCAGTATGGCGACGGTGCGTTATTTATACTCGTTGCCTTTTTTATTCTTTGTCATTCTTGGTAATAGCTGGTTTTGGTTTTATGGCGCGACGTTTTTGACCCAAACGCCAGAATTTAGCAAAGTCATTTTGCATGGCGATGAGTCCGTGGTGATTTTTTTGTTGACGCTATTTTCAGTTGGGGTGTCGATTGGCTCACTACTGTGCAAATCCTTGACCAAAAACCAAGTCAGCTTGCGCTTACTGCCCTTTGGCATTGCAGGTTTGAGCATTTTTGCCATTGATTTATATTTTTCTTTGTCAGGGCTCAAACTCAGTGTCAGCTCGGCTACCTTATTTGGTATCAGTGATTTATGGGGTATGAGCGGTAGCTGGCGCGTATTTGCCGACTTATTCTTTTTGGGCTTTAGCGGCGGTTTATATATCGTGCCTTTATATGCCTCTATGCAGGCTTATGCGCCAAAAAGCCATCGCGCGCGTATCGTCGGTGCCAATAATATCTTTAATGCCATTTTTATGGTGTGTTCGGCGATTTTCTCGATTGTGGTATTAAATGCGCTGGGTCTAAATTTGCCGCAACTGTTTTTAGTCACCGGTATATTAAATATTATTTTTGGTATATTTTTATATTTCAAGCTTAATAAACATGTCAAACACGCCGTTATCCAAACCCATGATGACGAGCAGAATCGATACGACTAGCGCCAAACGCAATATGAATCGGCAAGCCAATAATTTCGCTGCCGAGATTGTCTATTGTTTGTTATAGTGGTTCGATAAGTGTTATCTGATAGGCTTAGTGGCCTATTAAATAGCTTAAACCTATTCATCATAAGTTCTATTTATAATTCATACAGCCATCAGGAGTGAATCATGGCGCAGCGTTCCTTATCAAAAATTGACCAGCTATTACTTGGCGTAGATAAAGCATTGCGAGCGGTTGTACCGCATTCAAATCCTAGCACTCGCCCGCTGCCTGTTAGCAGTGATGAGATTCCTGAGCTAAGTATCAACGAAGCCCGTCATGTCGCAGGCTTGATGCGTATCAATCATACGGGCGAGGTCTGCGCCCAAGGGCTGTATCACGGGCAAGCGTTTGCCGCAAAAAACGATGACGTCAAGCAAGCCATGCAACAGTCGGCTGAAGAAGAAGTCGATCACTTGGTGTGGTGCGAGGTACGATTAGATGAGCTTGGTAGCCATCCTAGTATTTTTACGCCTTTATGGTACGGCATGTCATTTGGGCTTGGCGCGGTAGCAGGGGCGATTTCTAACGAGTTTAGCTTGGGCTTTGTTGCCGAAACCGAAGCGCAAGTTAGTGAGCATTTGCAAGACCATATCGGTCAATTGCCACCGCAAGATCGACGCTCAAGAGAAATACTGGCGCAAATGGATATTGAAGAATTACATCACCGCGAGTTGGCGCTGGCCAATGGCGGCGCGGCATTGTCGCCACTGGTGCGCCACACGATGCGCTGGATGGCCAATCGCATGAAAGCCACTGCTTATCATTTATAAGCGTTTATCATCTATAATACGCAGGCGCTACTAATCTGCATCCTTTTTTAGTGGCTACAGACGGCATTATTCTGTGCTTTTAACAATCCTACTACTGTTAGCAGTCAGATTAATTTGCTAGGGTATGAAAAATTTGTACGATTTTACGGAATGCCAAAACCTAACGATCAATCAATGGATGAATAGATAACAAGTCAGTAACTACAATAACTGATAAACGACAACGATTAAAAGGTAATTATTTTTATGAAACCCATCAGCCAAACCCCTATTTCTAATAAAGCGCCCCACTCTAGTAAAGCGCCTAGGCTTGCGACCCTAACGGCACTCGCTGCCGCTTGTACCATGCTGCTATCAGCGCCGGCAAATGCAGCTGAAGAAGCGAATACCGCCGCAGCGTCCGCTACGAGCAGCACAGCAGTACCTAGCGCTATCGATTCTAGTAAACGTATCATTCGCCTAGCCAAGCCAAATGCAACGATCAGCACGGCGCAAGCTGACGCTCAAGCCAATGTTGGAGTTGAGACTGGCGCTCAAAATAACGTTCAGCAGAGTACCGCTCAACCAACTAACGTCGCGCAATCAGCTAATAATCAAGCCCCTAATACGCAGCAAAGCAATGTCCAGCAGGCTATTGCCCAACCAAACCGTGCGCCTTTAAACACTGCGCAAAATGCTGCCCAACCACCAGCCGTACCAACACCAGACACGTCCGAGTTGACCGGTACGACGCGCGTTTATGAGCGCGGTCCTATCACTGCAACAGGGATTGATTTACGCAGTGGTCAGCTGCCAAACATCCCAGCCCCGCAAGTGAGTATTTCAGATATCAGCTTTGTCCCTACCGTGCTCATACCGCAGCAGCAAGGACTTGGCACCGATAAACTGGACGTCAGCTTACTCGATGACTTTATCAAAGAAGTCTCACCAAATGCGCGCCATTATCCACCAAACTTCCCGAACCGCACCCAGCGCCACAACGCCCGCGAAAAAATCAAAGTCTTGACTGAATGGATTGAGCCGTATGCCAAAGCGCCAAATGCCTCGTACGATGTCTTAGTTCGCGCCGCCAAACTCAATGGCATGGGACGCAACTTAGATTTAGGCTCAGAATACACGGTACGTGGCGGACAATATATTGATCGCGCCATCAAACTTAAACCTAATAGCGGCGAGGCCAACTTTATCTATGGCATGATGCTCTCAGAAGGTGGCGGTTTTAAAGAAGGTCAAAAATACCTTGATCAAGCAGTCGATCTTGGTTATACCGAAGCTGAGCAGAGTCTTGCGCAATCTGACTTGTTAAGTGATCGCCGTGATAAGGCACTAGAGCGTTTACGCCGCTTGGCGCAACAAAACCCTGACAACGCTATTATTCGTCAACAAATCAAGCTCATCGAAGATGGTAAATTTTATATTTGGGATATCCCTGCCCCAGATATTAATATTAAACCAAGCACTTAATTCTTTGTGATGGGAACGTAAAGTATTAGCTATTTGGTAAAATGGTAGCTAACACTGATTTCTAAAGAGCTGTAAAAAAGCGCGCTGCAATTATGATTAATAATGTGAGCGCGCTTTTTTGTGCTTAATTTAGAAATATCTAAGTGGGCTTTGTTAAGCATAGCCCATCCATATTTTCGATAGTATTTCATGCTATATGAATATAAGATAGCTGACTATAAGACAACAACTACAATAGTCGAACAGCTCGACTTACGTTACACTCATGCTGCTATATAAATGTGACATTTATCACTTATTTATGATGCGTTGCTGATACTTATTATTGGAATGACCTATGATATTTGCTGACCCTGCCAACGATACGCCGTCGCTAGAACATAAGCATGAGTGTAAGCATAAAAACAAGACGCCTTTTGCTCTACTCGCAGTGGTCGCCGCCTTGGCAATATTGCCTGCCTGTAGCACCGTCTCCGTCAATAAACAGCCCTCAGCAAAGACCATCGCTGCCCAGCGCGGCAATATTGTTACCGATAACAAATTGAGTAGCGATACCGCTTCAGTTTTATTATCAGCAGGGCTAAATGAGCAAGCGTGTATGCAGCAGTTTAACCTCTGCCTAACGCAGCTTACCGACAGCATGCTAAATGAACATTATCGCCCAGCTTTGGCAGTTTTTGCTGAATTACACTACGCCAAAGCGCGCCAGCTTGGCGAATCTAAAGACTGCCGCAATGCCCTCGCCCGCCCGCCAATTGACCCTTATTATGCCAACGCGCCTTTAAGCGATATTGATGCCAAGGCGCAGCAAAAAAGAACCGATAGCTGCTTGATTGGCTATCAAGAACGTTTATTTGATGCCATTAAAACCAGTTATACGTACTTATTTTATGACAGCTTAGAGCATGATTTTGAAGGTGCGGATAAAGAAACCAGACGCTCACACGCGCAAAGTCGCATTCCAAGTGAGATGGATATCCAAACCCAAGACATCTATAACGCCGCTAGTAACGATGTGATTACCCAGCTCTATCAAACGGCTGATGGTGGCGGTAAAATGATGGGTAATACCAAGGTAGAATACTTACCGACGTCCGCAAGTACTGCCACTAGCAGCGAGCAAGCAGTAATTGCCAATCTTACGGCCGTCAAGGGGCGACCAACCGACCAAATCAAAGTCATGAAGATGCACATAGACAACTACAATCTTAATGTCTATTTGCCCAATGAAAATAACTACCTCAAAAATGCCAACCAACAAACCGCTGCCCTAACCGATTTGGTCTCGACCTATGAGCTACGCCTCTCTGGACTAAACTCTATTAGTAAGCGCCCAGGTCTGGGTATCAGCTTGGTGGCCTCATTAGACGACCGCTATACCACTACCATTCGTCAATTATTAATCTCGTCGTTAGCAGATAGGACAGGCAGACTGCATCAAGAAAGCCCTCGCCGAACAGCCCACGATATAAATGAAAGCTCGAGAGAGCGCTCAAAGGATAGCTTGGACAGTGATGATGCCAGTACGCGGATTTATCCGACTGGACATTTACTGATGACCGGGCTGATTAAGCCGACGGGCAATAGCGTGCTTGATACCCTGAGCAGCAAACAGCTTGATATTCATTTATACAATCCTTACCGCAGCGAGAGCGCCAATATCTTAGGTGACGATTATCCACTGGCGGCAAACTTTTCAGCAGGTTACGGCTTATGGTTGGCAGAAAACCAGCTCGATGGCGTCGGTTATCTAAACCTGATTTCCCGTAAAAAAGAAACCAGTTTACCCAAGCTCTTTATGCTCGAACCTTATGATGCTGATAAGCGCGTCATCATCATGCTGCACGGTTTGGCCTCAAGCCCAGCGACATGGGTCAACTTAACCAACGATATTTTTAATGACGACAAACTGCGCAATAACTATCAAGTTTGGCAGATTTTTTATCCAACCAACTTGCCTATTTTGGAAAATCGTTATCAAATTCAAAAGCTCATCAATACCGCTTATGAGAAAACCGACCCGATAGGGGAAAATATTGCCAGTAAAAACAGCGTCATTATCAGTCATAGTATGGGCGGTATCATTGCGCGTATGATGTTGTCTGACGAAAATTTGCTCGATGATTTGGACCGACTTGACGACCAAAATGCGCTGTCGATGAATGAGAAACGTCAAATACGTGAGGCGATCAAGCAGTCTGCGGGCAAAGAGCAGCTAAAAGAGCGTTTTGAGCTTAAAACTTTACCACAAGTAGATACGGCAGTATTTTTATCGTCGCCGTTTCGCGGTACCGATTATGCCGACCGCTGGTTCACGCGCGCGCTACGCCGCATCGTGTATCTGCCCGTTGGTTTGGTAAAAACGGTGACCGATAACTTAGCAGCCTTGGCCATCCAAGGCGATTTGGCCCAGAACCCGCTCGGCGCGCTATATTTACAAAACGGCGCCAGTCAATTGAGTGACAAATCGTCTTTTATTCAATTAACCAAAGATATCCGTATCAACGACCGTATCACCTATCATTCAATCATCGCCAATAACGATGCCGATATCACCCGAGGTTTGGCAGAAATGCAGCCTGCTGGAGCAAAGCTCGACTTGTCCGAAGAGATAACAGAAAATGACCATGCAGAGGACGTTATCGACGTTGATGACAGCAATGCGCTGTTAACGGATAGTGATGAGTTACCAGGTCAACCCCTGGTCGCCGCCGTGACAGTCGATGGCGAGATTGGGCAAGCACTCACCGAGCAGCTGTCAGATGGTATCGTGCCCTACACCAGCGCTCACCTCGATGGTGCAGCGTCAGAGACGGTTATTAACGGCGGTCATAGCATCCAAGAAAACCCGCAAACCATTTTGACCTTACGCCGTATTTTGCATCAACAATTACAGCAGCAAGATACAAACTAAATTTCACCTATATAAAAAGCTTTGAATTCTTATTATTAAAATTTGTTTTTTTATATTGCTGTTTGGTATCTATTGATAACAATAGTTAAACAATGACTATTATTTCAAAGATTATTGGCTAATATTGTAAGTGGTTTATGAACGCATAGGTGTGTGATAGCACACTTGTGCAACTTGCGTGTGCGTAAGGTGAAGCGCATAATACTAAAATGTTTAATATGAATAAAACGATCGTTTGATGAATATTTAATAGTTTATAAGGATATAAATTATTTACTTTGGCTAAATAGTCAGCCCTAAAATTTTTTAGTCTTACCATACGGTAATGAATAAAACATAAGGGTAATGAACGCTATTTTAGTTAAATTTTTATCTTAATTACATTTGCCGCTAACTAATACTTAGCGATTGCCCGTAATAATAAGCGCCCTGAATGATGGACGGTTACGGACAGTTACTTGCGCGTATCATGGAAGCCAACGCTATTCAGCTAACAGATAAGGGTAACCGTTTATGTTCGCTACATTTATGATTGATCAAATGGATGCGTTGATGCTCGCGCGCATTCAGTTTGCCTTCGTTATTTCCTGGCATATTATCTTCCCCGCTTTTTCTATCGGTCTTGCCAGCTGGTTGACCGTGCTTGAATTTCGCTGGCTAAGAACTGGCGAGCCTATTTATGTTGAAGTATACAAACATTGGGTTAAGATTTTCGCTGTGGTATTTGGACTGGGTGTGGTATCGGGTGTGGTCATGTCCTATCAGTTCGGAACCAACTGGGCCGTGTTCTCCGACAGAGCTGGTAATATCTTAGGCCCATTATTGGCGTTTGAAGTCTTAACGGCGTTTTTCTTAGAAGCGTCCTTCTTAGGGATTATGCTCTTTGGTTGGGGACGGGTGAGCAAACGCATGCATTTTGCCTCTACCGCCATTGTTGCCATCGGTACGATGATTTCAGGATTTTGGATTTTGGCCGCCAACAGCTTTATGCAAACGCCGCAAGGTTTTATGCTGGGCGCTGATGGTCTGTTATACCCCACCAACTGGATTGAAATTATCTTTAATCCTTCGTTTCCTTATCGCTATGCCCATATGATGACGGCAGCCTTTTTAACCACCGCCTTTGTGGTTGGCGGTATTGGCGCTTATTATTTACAGTCCAAAAAGCACGTTGAGCATCGGCAGCATGGTCGAGTCATGCTCGGCATGGCGATGATTATGGCGATATTTGTGGCGCCAGCGCAGGTTCTCATCGGTGATGAGCATGGCTTAAACACTCTTGAGCATCAGCCAGCTAAAGTCGCGGCGATGGAAGGGATTTGGGAAGATGAGCGCGGTGCGGCATTGCGGCTATTTGCCATACCGGACCAAAAGAACCAAACCAATAACTATGAGCTTAGCATTCCTTATGTCTCCGGTTTGATTCTCACCCATTCACTAGATGGTGAGGTCAAAGGTCTTAAAAATTGGGCACCAGAAGATCAGCCGCCCGTTATGATTGTATTTTGGGCATTTCGTATCATGGTTGGTATTGGTATGTTAATGGTGCTCATCGGTTTATTTAGTCTTTATAAGTACTTTAAAAAGCAGCAGTTCGATCCTGAGAGTAAGCTCTTCCACCGTGCGTGGATGATGATGACGCCGCTTGGCTTTATAGCGTTACTTGCCGGCTGGTTTGTGACCGAAACAGGTCGTCAACCTTATACGATATATGGGGTTATTCGTACTGCTGAGAGTATGTCACCTATCGCAGCGCAGCAAGTGGCGACAACCTTGATTGGCTTTATTGTGCTATATGCCTTTGTGTTTGGCGCGGGCAGCTTTTATATTTTGCGCCTCATCGCACAAGGACCCAAACCGTACGAGGACCCTTCGGATGATCATTTCTATGATCACTCTGTCACCGAAGCCCAAGGTCGCACGCTAAGCGGTGATAAACGCGCTGCTGATAAAACCAAAGGGCCTGAAGAAGGTTTGGATAAACCTGCTGACGACGTCGATGATGGAGGGTTACGCTAATGTTTAACTATGGTGATGTATTAGATTTACCCTTAATCTGGGGTGGCTTGATTGCGCTATCAGTCTTTATCTACGTCTTACTAGATGGTTTTGATTTGGGCTGCGGCATCTTATTTCCGTTTGCAGGCTCTGATAAAAACCGTAGCCGCATGATGAACTCTATCGCGCCTTTTTGGGATGGTAACGAGACTTGGCTGGTACTGGGCGGCGGTGGTTTATTCGCAGCTTTCCCTGTCGCTTACGGCATCATTATGAGCGGTCTTTATCTGCCGGTTATCTTTATGCTGTTTGGCTTAATTATGCGCGGCGTGGCGTTTGAGTTCCGTTTTAAAGCCACCGCCCATCGCTACGTTTGGGACGGTTTCTTTTTTATCGGTTCTGTCGTTGCGACGTTTGCCCAAGGTATTATGCTTGGGGCGCTAGTCCAAGGCTTAGAGGCCAGCAATCGCCTGTATACAGGCGGCCCTTTTGATTGGTTCTCGCCTTTCTCTATCATGTGCGGTTTTGCGCTATTGATTGGTTATGCGCTACTGGGTTCTACATGGCTGATTATCAAAACCGAACATACGCTGCAAGTCTGGGCACGCAAAGTATCAGGTTGGCTGCTCACCGCCTTAATCATCGCAATGATTGCGGTGACGATATTTATGTATTTTTCAGATATCGAAGCGCTTGAAGGCTGGTTTAGTTTACCAGGGCTGTTGTATCTAGCGCCGATGCCAATTATCGTCTTGCTCTTATTCTTCTTTATGCGTAAAGATTTAACTACTGAGCGCGAGTATCGTCCATTTTTATTGACCGTTGCATTATTTTTGATGGGTTATATCGGCGTTTGTATGGCAATATTCCCGTATATCGTACCTTATCAAATGACCATTTATGAGGCGGCAGCGGCTGATACTTCGCTCTCCTTTATGCTCATCGGTGCCGGTATTATGTTACCTATTATCTTAAGCTACACGGCTTTCGCGTATTATACTTTTAAAGGTAAAACCGACCACGAGCACATGTATTAAATAAGCAGCGGCTATTATCTATCTAGTAGGGATAGTAGCCGCGCTTAGCTTAATCCGCTCATGAATATGTGATGACTGATTATTAGAAAATGGCTTAGATTAGAAAGGTAGTTTGAAGTTAGAAAATAGCTTGGAGTTAAAAGGCAGTTTGGAGATAGTGATGAAAAAACTCAGTAAAAAACAATCGCAATGGGCTTGGTTTATAGGCTTATACTTGGCGGGTTTTTTGGTTGTTTTTACCATTGCCCAATTAATAAAATTGGCAATGGGTGTATAAAATCTCTTTATCAAAACCTAGCGCCATAAAAAAGCAGCGCTGAATAGTAAATATTCAGCGCTGCTTTTTTGTTTTAACTTTCACTGTCGTAAAACCGTTTATGCACCGCGATGATTATCGACACTGTGATTTTCTATATAGTCATTAATTTGTGTTAAGCGCTCGGGCGTACCGACGTCTATCCAATTGTCTTTAATCACCTCAGCGGTAATTTGGAACTTTAGCATTGCTTGTTTTAACAAGGGAGCAAGGGCTGCCGGTTGTCCTGTTACCAGCCCATCTACCAGTCTTGGTGAGATGACACTGATACCTGCAAAGGTATATTTGTCTGCATCAGCAATCGGCTGCTCGCTTGCCAGTCCATTATTGATAGCAAAGTCGCCGCCATTATTATGCTCAGGATTATCAATCAATAATAAGTGCGCTCGTTGGTCAGCGCCTAACGGGTAATCTCGCAACGGCGCAAAATCATAGGTCGTCCAAATATCAGAGTTGACTAAGATAAAAGGCTCATCGCGCAGCTTATGGTTTTGCAGCGCGTTAAAAATCCCACCAGCAGTCTCAAGCGGCTCATCGCCCTCAATCGACCAATGCAGCGTCACGCCATACTCTGCGCCATCACCCAACGTCTGCATCAGCTTGTCTGCAAGCCATGAAGCATTGATAGTGATATCAGTAATGCCAGCGGCTTGTAGCGCCTTGATATGCCAGACAATAAGCGGCTGCCCGCCTACTTCCACCAAAGGCTTTGGCGTCTCGAGTGTG
This sequence comes from Psychrobacter sp. Sarcosine-02u-2, assembly GCF_002836335.1. Classification (NCBI taxonomy): domain Bacteria; kingdom Pseudomonadati; phylum Pseudomonadota; class Gammaproteobacteria; order Moraxellales; family Moraxellaceae; genus Psychrobacter; species Psychrobacter sp. Sarcosine-02u-2. Next base: position 54,649 of record NZ_PJBX01000164.1, read on the forward strand.
AGCGGACGCAGGCGCGTACCTTTGCCAGCCGCCAAAATCATCGCTTGCGTTATTACCGACATACACGCTCCTTGTTGTTGGCTGTATGATTGCCTATTATTCATTATCGACTGTTTTAAACAAAGTAAAAGCGATGAATACTGTCATCGCTTTTATTTTGCTCATGCTGTTTAAATATACTGTTGTACAAATTTATGTTGATAAGCAGGCAAGATAGACTCTCGCAGCCATTCATTAAAAGGAGTAACCGCTTGCTGCATATCGGAATTACCGTGTTCTGCCAGCCATTCTAGCTCAAAAATCAGGTCACGCATGACTTTTGGAATATCGGCCAAATAGCGGCTTTTGCCATCACGCTCAAACAGGCGGATAAAAATACCCAGCACTTTTAAATGCCGTTGTACGCCCATGACATTGACATCATTTTCAAACTGCGCTGCATTATCAGCCGTTACCAGCCCTGCCTGTTTTTGCAATTGCCAGCAGTCCTGTATCCAGCTTGATACCTGAGTCTCTGGCCATTCTACATAAGCATCGCGTACCAATGATACCAAATCATAGCTATACGCGCCTATCACCGCATCTTGAAAATCAATCACGCCCAAGCGCGTATGATCTGCTTGGTCTTGCATAAGGTTGCGACTGTGATAATCACGATGGACGATGACCTGCGGCTGCACCAAAATCTCAGCGATTAAAGCCGATTTAAGATTTTCCCAAAGCGTTTGCTCAAGCTCTATACCAATATAAGGAATAAACCACTCGCTAAACAAATTCATCTCACGGTTTAGTAGGGCAGTATCATAATCTGGTAATTGATGATCCGTCTTTGCGGTCGCCACTGGCACCACTTGTAAGGCAACCAAAGTGCGCAGCGCTAATTGATAGTAATCATTCACCTGAGCGGCTGGCGCATCGACCAGCAGATGAGCAAATTCTACCGTACCAAAATCTTGCAATATCAAAAAGCCTTTTGCCACGTCTTGAGCGACGAGCGTCGGAACATTGATTGCTGGCGCCATCAGTTTTGCGACATTAATAAACTGCTGCAACGCGTCTTGTTCGTCAGCCGAATCCATGACAATATAGCGCTCAGTTTCGACAGCATCATTATCAAGTAACTGGATACGGTGATATTGGCGCGCGCTGGCATCACCCGGCAGACTATCAAGAATAAATTTTTGGTTGGCAAACACGTCTTGCAACCATTGCTCTAACTGCTGCTGGCGCGTAGCGGTTACGTTAGGTACTGTCATGGTTTTATCCGTCATAAAAAGTATCGCAAATTAAATATCAGTCATAAATAAGTGATATGTAGGGCAAATAGTTGTTAAAATAATGAGCGTGCGCCTAAACAGTGCAGCCGCTTTAAGCAGACAAACTCTACTGGCTATGTAGCCGTAAAAAGGTCTGTATCATCCGCTATCGTATAAATTTTGGTAAATAGTGTAGCTGATTTGGTTTTTTTTGACTATGATTAGTCGTCATTATATGTAAAACGTTCCGATTTTCGAGATTATCGTCTTAATGATAGGTTTATTCGCCTTTAAATAACGTTAAAATATAGCCTGTCATTTAACGATCGCAATCCAATAGGCTCTACAATCATAGGTGTGCCCTTGTTATATTCTCCGCTTTACCAAAGCATCCGTTTGATTTTATTTGGCGCCTTGGGCTTAACCAGCTTGACGGTCAGTGCGGCTCTTAATCCTGTCGATAACAATGTTGATGCACAGACGACTGAGCCACTAATCACTGAAAATAGTAGTGACGCCACCTTGTATACCCTCTCTACTGAAAAGGGCAATCAAACCCAAAGTGGCACTGCTGATGCTAATAATAAAGCGTTAAACAGTCAATTAACAACTGCGCCTGTTTTCAACAATGATGACGTATTTACCAGTGACAACGTAAATATCACGGCAATTAATGACAGCAGTGACAGGATTGATGTTAATAATAATGCCGTCAACAACGCTACTAAAACAAACAATACCACTGCGCCCGTTAATAACAGCAGCACAGCCAAATCCAATAAGCGCAGCATTGATGTCAATGACGAAAGTATTCAAGACAGCCTGATACGTTTAGCAGAATTTTATGAATTAACGCCTGATACAGATCCCGCTACGTTACATAATAATAGCAATGATGACGTAGCAGATAGCAATAACAGCGATATTCAAAACTCTTTTGCCGCGCAAACCATTGAACCTGTAGGCAACGACTTAAAACTGCTACCAAATAGCGTCGATAGCGCCCAGCGCTGTGAAGGTCAATGGGTTTATCCTAAAAAAAATCCTAATTACCAACGTGCGATCAATGAAACGGGCGCACCTAACGGCCAGCCAGCGCCCAACTTAAACGGCATTCCTAATAATCAAGCGCCACTGTTTGCAGAGTCGGATTATGGCTATTACGACAATGTCGACTACGCCGAGCTTTCTGGTAATGTCATCGTTGACCAAGGAACGCAGCATATCGAAGCGGAAAAAATCGTACTCGATTTGAACAACAATGTCGCAGCCGCACAGGGTAAAGTGATGTTTACCGACCAAGCGACTGGACAAAACAAAAACGCTGCTGGCTTGGCCGAAGCTAACCGTTTTCAAAACAGCAACGGACAAAATATCAATGGTCAAAACGCTAAGTCTAGCCTCACTGAAAAAGCCTCCACTGGCGGTCTTATCGGTGTCGCCGACAGCTTAAACTACAATACCGAAACTGGACAATCAACAGCTAAGGACGTGGCTTTTGCTAGCGTAGAGCTGCAAGCACACGGCTATGCCAAGCGCTTAAACCGCCCTAACGAGACGCAGTATGAGCTTGATGAGGTGATGTTTAGCACCTGCCCGCCGACCAACCGTAAATGGCAGTTTGATGCTAAAAGCATCGATTTAGATACCGAAACAGGCCGCGGCGAAGCTTACAACACAACGTTTAAAATTGCTGATGTACCGGTATTTTATTTACCCTATTTTAATTTCCCTATAGACAATAGACGCAGCAGCGGCTTTTTATTACCGAGCGCGAGTGTCGGTAGTGAAAGCGGACTTGAAGTTGACGTACCTTATTATTTTAATTTAGCGCCATACTACGACGCCACCCTTAATACTCGCGTTTATACCAACCGTAACCCCATGCTCTCCGGTGAGTTTCGTTATCTAACTGAGGAGTACGGCGAAGGGATTTTTAACGGCTCTTATTTGCCCAATGATAAAAAATATGATGGCGAAGATCGTAGCAGCTTTTTTTACGATCATTATTGGTCATCTACCAGTATTCCGCGCTTAAGTGGCGACGCAAAATATAGCTATGTGTCAGATGCCGATTATCTCAACGACTTCGATACCTTGGGTTTGTCAGACAATACGTTAAACCTACCACGCCGTGCGCGGGTGAATTATTATAACGATTATGTCAATGGTGAATTAAAAGTCGAGACTTTCCAAACGCTCGATGCATTTAACAATAATGGACAGCCTTTACAAGATAAAGACAAGCCGTACTCGCGCTTGCCACAGCTTAAACTTGACTATCGTCTACCATGGGCAAAAAGCTTTGATATCACAGGCGTAAGTGACTCGGCTTATTTTAAAAAATCCATCGATGATGGCTCTGAAAATGAAAAAAGTGGCACGCGTTTTTATAATAAATTAAGCGCCGTTTATCCGATGGAAAAATCTTGGGGCTATATCAAACCTAAACTTAGCTTACAGCATTTATATACGTCTTATGATGAAGACAGCTTGGCGGACAATGATTTGAGCAAAGATGACGGCAACCAATCGGTATTTGTGCCTCAAGTCAGTGTCGATGCTGGCTTGCACTTTTCTCAAGCGGGCTCACCCTTTGGCGCCTTTGACGATACTTTAGGCGGTTATCGCTTGCTCAGTCCGCGCTTAAAATATACCTACTCGCCCTATAAAGACCAAAACGATATTCCTAACTTTAATACCCGTATTGCCTCTATCAACTACGAGCAACTGTTTTCGGACAGCTGGTTTTTAGGTCATGACCGCTTGCAAGATTTGCATGCCTTTACACCCGGTATTAATTATCGTTACATCGATGCAACGGGTGTGACACGTTTTGATGGTAGTATCGCAGAGCAGTTTTATATCGATGATGGGCGCGTGACCCTTGAAGACCAAAAACCCGTACTGACGAATTCTTCCTCAGGATTGGTTTGGGATACCAGTACCCAGCCTTATAATAACGTCTGGGTCGATGTAAGCGGCGCGCTTACTCATAGCTATGATTTAAACTATATCACCACTGAGCTGCGTTATCAGCCATCTGACAACAGTTTATTTAACGTCGGCTTTGTGAAGCGTATGCGCGATGAAAACACCGACCAGTTACCTTTATCGGCGTTTACCGCATCAGCGGTTTTCCCAATTAATAATAACTGGCGCGTATTGGCGCAAGGTCAATACGATTATAATCGTGATAAGATGCTCGACTCGTTAGTCGGTGTTGATTATGAGGATTGCTGTTTTGGTTTTGCAGTTTATGGTCGTCGTTACTATAATGACTTAAACATCAAAGACAAACCTACACAAGCGATTATGGCAGAAATCAGACTCAATGGTCTTGGTAGCGGTAGCAGCCGCTTAACACGCTTACTTTCTGATAAAGTGTTGGGCTTTGAGCCGGTTCAAAGCGCCTGGAAAGATGAATAAAACGTCGTCTATATCCTTAGACTCACGTATGATTGATGGTTTATGTATCAAGTAACATTTGTGCTATAACAGCATATAGCAGTGTTTACACCCTATTATAAACAGCCTTAGCCGCTACTTAAATGAAGAGTAACGGCTAGGGCTTAACCGATTACCATCCGATGCAATGACATTGATGAGGAGCATCATGAGATTTTTTTCTTTACGTCAGACAAGCCGAGTTGTATTGCTTTCTATGGGTATGACGGGCGCTATTGCTCTGAGCCTAAGTGCGCAAGCAGCCACCGTTAAGCCTGCAAAAACTTCAGCTGCAAACGTTGATGCTGGCACTCAGAAAAATAGCGCCGCACGTTTGACACCTGCCAATAGTACGGACGGTATCATTGCCTTAGTCAATGAAAACGCTATCTTAAAAAGCGATCTGATCGCTGCTATGGCGCAAACCCAAGCACGAGCGCAGGCGGCTGGTGAACCCATTCCCAATTCAGCCCAGCTACAGTCTGAAGTACTAAACGCCCTCATTATGCGTGAATTACAACTCTCAATGGTCAAACGAGTTGGTCTCAATCCTGATGAAGCTGCCATCAATCAGCGGCTGGCTCAAATCGCCCAAGCAGAAGGACTCAGCAGCCTTGGCGAGTTACAACAACGTTTGGACGCCGCAAAACCAGGCAGTTATGCTACCCTACGCGCGCAATTGATTGAAGATGCCGCGATTCAAGCCTTGCAGCAGCGCCAAATCGCAAGCCGCGTGCGCATCAGCGAACAAGATATCGATGCCTTTTTGGCCTCTCCTGAAGCCAAGCGTTTGAGTCAAAGCGAATATCAAACTATTCACGTACGTATCCCCTATATGGACGATTACAGCCGTCTGTCGGACGCCCAGCGTGAAGAAGCATTAAAAGTCGCGCAGCGTCTACGCACACGACTGCAAACGCCAAATGTCGATGTCACAGAAGCCATTGCCGCAAGTCAAGGCAGCTACCCTATTCAGCTGCAAGGGGGCGATATGGGCTTTCATAAAGCGGCTGCACTACCAACCGAGCTTGCTAGCGAAATCACCAAACTTGAAGTTGGCGCCGTCAGTGCGCCGTTAGTGACCCCAGAAGGTATTGATATCATCAAACTGGCTGATAAAAAATCCAGTGATACCATGCTAGTGCCGCAGTGGCATACGCGTCACATTTTAGTCAAAGTCGATGAGCTACAAACCGATGCTTTGGCTGAGCAAAAAATCAATGACCTCTACGAGCAATTACGTAAAGGAGCCGACTTTGCGAGCCTAGCCTCAACTTATTCAGATGATCCCGGTTCAGCAGGACGCGGTGGCGATTTGGATTGGGTTGGTGAAGAGCAAATGATTGGTCCGTTTGAAACAACGATGAAGAATACCGCCGTCGGTGATTACTCTGCACCATTCAAAACGCAATTTGGCTGGCACATTCTAAAAGTTGAAGGCAAACGCGAGCAAGATGTCAGCGATGAATACCGTCGCAATATGGCACGTCAAGCGCTATATCAGCGCCTTGCTCCGCAAGCCAAAGAAGACTGGCTACAAGAACTACAAGCCGGCGCTTATATTCAGATACTCGGCTAATTAGTAT
>NZ_PJBX01000088.1:0-297 GCF_002836335.1 Psychrobacter sp. Sarcosine-02u-2
GACTTAACTAAGCTTGATAAAGCCACGTTCACAAAATGCTTAGATCAATGGTATTTAACCCATGAAGACTATCTGAGTGAGCGTAGTACCAATGAAGATACTGGTAGAAGTTGGTACACTCACAAACGTCTTAGAAGTGCTTATCGCAGCCTCAGAACCAATAGCGATTGGCTATTTACTTACCAAGAATATGGGCATTTAGACATACCAAATACCACCAATTCTCTTGAAGGTTTATTCAGTGAGTTAAAGCGACAATTACACAGTCATCACGGTCTAAGTGAGCAGCGTAAGTTG
>NZ_PJBX01000089.1:0-293 GCF_002836335.1 Psychrobacter sp. Sarcosine-02u-2
GGTGTAATGGACATTATTCATGCTGGCGTAGGGTCTAACGCTATATACTGTCTATATTTGCAAGGAATCAACGCCATGAATCAAAAAACTGCCCTTTTTGTCGTGATAAACACATCAAAAAGAATGGACGCAAGCTAGGCAAACAACAGTATCAATGTCTGGCTTGCAGACGGCAGTTTTTAGGTGGTAAAAGACTCAATAATCAAACCCTTTGGACTGAATATACCCAAGGGAAACAGACCTACAAACAACTGGCTGATAAGTATCACTGTAGTCTTAAAACCATTCAAAGG
>NZ_PJBX01000090.1:0-284 GCF_002836335.1 Psychrobacter sp. Sarcosine-02u-2
AGTAATTGGGGTTTCATATTACGCCGAAGTTTCGTTATCAGCCTAGTATCACTGTGTTTTGTGAGCCACGCGTTTAGGGCTTTACTGATGTAGCCTCTATCACCAAACACCTTGCCAAACACAGGTGTTGCCATATCCTTAACAGGCACTCTGTCATCCGTATTACCCGCAGTGACTTTAACAGATACCAGCTCGCCCTTATGATTGATAATGGCGTGCAGCTTAAAGCCATAGAACCAGCCCATGCTGCTTTTGCCTCGGGTTGCAAGTCCCTTAAAGACTTT
>NZ_PJBX01000091.1:0-283 GCF_002836335.1 Psychrobacter sp. Sarcosine-02u-2
AAAATGCCAGTAAAGATATTGTGGTACCAGATTTAGAGAAGGTTGAGCTAATCGGTTCTGGTGGCGCGGACTATAAGGATATGTGTGCAGGCTGTCACTTGTCTCCGGGAGTGGCACAAACTGACTTTAGTGAGGGCTTATATCCAAAGCCGCCCAACTTTACCAAGGCTGATATTGTCAAACGTTATCAAACAGAAGACGGTGCAAAGCAAAGCTTTTGGGCAATCAAGCACGGTATTATGGCATCTGGAATGCCTGCGTGGGGCGCGTCCCATGATGACGC
>NZ_PJBX01000092.1:0-280 GCF_002836335.1 Psychrobacter sp. Sarcosine-02u-2
TCGTCGTCATGAGAAGCACCCCATGCTGGCATTCCAGATGCCATAATACCGTGCTTGATTGCCCAAAAGCCTTGCTTTGCACCGTCTTCTGTTTGATAACGTTTGACAATATCAGCCTTGGTAAAGTTGGGCGGCTTTGGATATAAGCTCTCACTAAAGTCAGTTTGTGCCACTCCCGGAGACAAGTGACAGCCTGCACACATATCCTTATAGTCCGCGCCCCCAGAGCTGATATCGACCTTCTCTAAGTCTGGTACCACAATATCTTTACTGGCATTTG
>NZ_PJBX01000093.1:0-271 GCF_002836335.1 Psychrobacter sp. Sarcosine-02u-2
CATTTTTCTAAAAAAATAATGCTTTATTCAACTTATTTAAAGTGATGTATTTAAATAAGTTGTAATATATATAAAATAAAAATTGATATTAGCTTGACCCCCTACTAAAAGCGCGTATAATGCCACCCAGTCGAAAGGGAAGGGCGTTTAGAAAGTGCTTTGCTACTGAACAAACACTCATTAGCGAGAAAGAACATATTAAACTACTATTAAGTAGACGGATAAAACTTTCAAACTAAATAAAAATAACTTCTTGACTAATTAAAATAAG
>NZ_PJBX01000094.1:0-266 GCF_002836335.1 Psychrobacter sp. Sarcosine-02u-2
TAGCGTAATGCTATTGTCTTGAACGTTTAGCTGACGGGCTAAGGTGATCTCTCCTTGACCCATATCTCCAAGGGTTGTGTCAATGATCTCATGCGTGTCAGTATTGATCAGGCATACCGAACGCATTTGTGGATAGGGCGCCTCTTTGGTTCTGCCTTTGCTTGAACTAAAGTGCTGAAGGTTCTCATCAGTATAGGGTAGTGAGTATACGACACCGTCTACAGCTTGGACGCTAAGTCCCATAAAGTCTTGCTGCTGGGTTAGTG
>NZ_PJBX01000095.1:0-266 GCF_002836335.1 Psychrobacter sp. Sarcosine-02u-2
ATTATTTTAGAATTAGATTGATACATCTAAGAAATTTTATGCTTTCTAAAAGCCGAAACTCTTTTAAAAATACAGTGTCAACTATAGGGTCTATCCTATATTACTATCGTTAAAAGCACTTTCTGATTGAAAGTCATTTATATTATTTTATTAAATATTTGGTGGTGTTCTAAAAAGTATGCTGGCATCAGACATAGCCATAATTGACATAGAAGAATACCAAATCAAACACCTTAAAGTGGTTATCAAACTTCTTTGAGAAGCAA
>NZ_PJBX01000096.1:0-264 GCF_002836335.1 Psychrobacter sp. Sarcosine-02u-2
TAATAATGCATATACTCATGAATCTGTTTCTCTAAAGCCTCAATCGAGGTCGGCTTTTCAAGGTAAATAGTCTCACACTTTAGCGTACCGAAGAAGCCTTCCATCAATGCATTGTCTAAGCAGTTCCCTTTTCGGCTCATACTTTGCTTAATGTCATTCTCTTTAAGCGTATTCGCAAACGTCTTCATCTGATAATGCCACCCTTGATCTGAGTGCAGTGTTAGCTCCTCCTTGCGCCTTGTAGGTATGCCCTTAATTGCACTG
>NZ_PJBX01000097.1:0-260 GCF_002836335.1 Psychrobacter sp. Sarcosine-02u-2
ATAACCCCAGTTCGGGATAAGCCACATTGTAACTCATTGATACTATTTACAATGTCGCTACCTGTCTCTGCTGAGGCATATTTTTGATGGTGGGTTTATAGGGAAACCAGCAATAAGCAATCAAACCTGACAGCAAGTTTGTGATAAACCCCGTCACACTACGATGGCGTGAGTGTTCGATTTGGCACAAGTTTTTAAGCTCCCCAAACACCGTTTCAACCAAAGAGCGATGATTGAGTAGTGCCTCATCCATAGGCTCA
>NZ_PJBX01000165.1:0-60206 GCF_002836335.1 Psychrobacter sp. Sarcosine-02u-2
TGAAAATACAGTCGCTCTCGCTTGCGCTTATATCTGGCTCAAATTATGAATGTTCAACACGCCCTAGTCTGTTTTGCTCCTTGACCTGTTCAAGTTACAATAGAGTTTACACTCAAGGACATCATTTAGAGGTAAGCAACATCGCTAGATACAGATATTTAAGGCTAATAGTTGTAGAGTAACCCCTTATAAGAATAGTTTAGTGTTTTACAGTAAAAATTTGATTTTAGTCTGCCATTTTTTATCCTGCTATATTTTATTCATACTTGTTTTATTTAGAGAATCTATTAATGAGTGAAGTTTTATCACTGTCCCAATTAGAGCAATACCTGTCAAAAGCTGCTTGGATCTTAAAAGGTCCCGTCGATGCCTCAGATTTCAAGGTGTATCTCTTCCCCCTTCTATTTTTCAAACGTATCTCTGACGTTTATGACGAAGAATACCAACAGGCTTTAGCAGAGTCTGACGGTGATATTGAATATGCATCAATGCCAGAAATGCACCGATTTGAAATCCCAGAAGGCTGCCACTGGAACGATGTACGCGAAACCACTACTAATGTAGGTCAAGCCATCGAACAGGCGCTGCGCGGTATTGAGCAAGCCAACCAAGACTTTTTGTACGGTATCTTTGGTGATGCTCAGTGGAGTAATAAAAATAAGCTGCCAGATAAGCTACTGATTGATCTAATTGAGCATTTTTCACAGTATCGTTTAGGTCATGAAAATGCCAATCCAGATATGCTAGGTAATGCCTATGAATATCTAATCAAGCACTTTGCTGACCTAACCAATAAAAAAGCAGGTGAGTTTTACACGCCGCGATCAGTAGTGCATTTGCTAGGACTTATTCTTGATCCGCACGAAGGTGAATCTGTCTATGATCCTGCCTGTGGGACCGGAGGTATGCTATTAGAGTGTGTCGATAACCTGAAACATAACGGCGAAGACTTTCGTACGCTTAAACTCTATGGCCAAGAAAGAAATCTGACATCCAGTGCTATTGCACGTATGAATATGTTTTTACACGGTATAGAAGATTTTGAAATTCTACGTGGTGACACCTTACGCGAGCCCGCCTTTTTTCAGGCCGATGGTTTAAAAACCTTTGATTGTGTCATAGCCAACCCGCCATTCTCCTTAAAAGATTGGGGCGCGGATAATTGGGCTGATGATCCCTATGGGCGCAATATTGCTGGCGTGCCACCTAAAGGTAATGGCGACATGGCTTGGGTACAACACATGGTTAAATCCATGAATAGTACAGGCCGTATGACCGTGGTATTGCCTCATGGTGCCCTATTTCGTAAAGGTGCTGAAGGTAAAATCCGTAAAGCACTATTAGATCAAGATATTTTAGAAGCCGTCATCGGCTTAGGTCCTAATGTATTCTATGGAACCCAGTTAGCCGCTTGTGTCATGGTCTTCAAACAAAACAAAGATGCCGATAAAAAAGGCAAGGTGCTCTTTATCGACGCTTCTGAACAAATACGTGTGGGACGCGCTCAAAATCACCTAGAGCCAGAGCATGTTCAGCAAATATACCAATGGTATAGCGATTTCCAAGATGTTGAGAACTACGCTAAGGTCGCCAGTTTTGCAGACTTAAAGGAAAACGATTTTAATCTCAATATTCCACTCTACGTAGAAAAAATCATTGAAGACAACTTGCCTAGTGTGGAAGAAGCTATGACTGACCTAAAAGAAGCTTGGCAAGCCAGCCTAGAAGCAGAAGATAAGTTTAAAACTATACTAAAAGGATTCTTATAATGGCATATTCAAGCCTATCTATCAGGCAGCTGATTAAAGATATTAACTCTAACAAATACTACTTGCCTGCCATACAAAGAAAGTTTGTTTGGGGCGAAGAAAAAATATGCAGATTGTTTAATTCTATTATGCAGGACTACCCGATTGGAACTTTCTTATTTTGGGAATTAACAGCTCAGAAAGCCAATGAATATACGTTTTATGAATTTCTTAAGAATTATCATGAGCGTGACTCTAAAAACCAACTAGTTAACTACGACTTTCCTTTTGAAATTCGTGGCGTATTGGATGGACAGCAGCGTATTAGTTCAATGTATATTGCTCTTCAAGGTGTGTATTGCACTAAGAGGAAATATGCAAAGAGCACGAACAATAGCGCATACCCCGAACGTAAAATGTATATAAACTTATTGAATGATGATTATGAGTTTAAATTCTTAACCGACAAAGATGCTCAAAATAGTAAAAGCGGTTACTTTTATCTTGTTAGAAATATTTTAAGTGAGCTCGAAGATTCGGATGCTGACTCTGACAATATTGTTGATGAGCTAATAGAGATTGATCCTAGTAGATCAGATCTGTTAATCGAAAATAGAAGACAAGCAAAAAAGATAATTAATCGGTTACTCAATAAGTTTAATGATGATCAGTTAGTGAGTTACTTCAAGATCATTAATAAAGACCTAGATGATATCTTAGATATTTTTGTACGCGTTAATAGCGGCGGGACGATACTATCAAAATCTGATCTTCTATTCTCTACCTTAGTGGCACACTGGGAAGATGGTCGTGACCAAATTGAGAAACTTATATCTGATATGAATGGCGAAGACGGTCTGTTCAATTTCAATACAGATTTTTTGATGCGGACATGCTTATTTCTTGTAGATGCCCCAATGAACTTTAAGGTGCAGACCTTTAACTCTACGAACATCAATAAGATAAAAGATAATTGGGACTATATTCGCAAGGCCCTAATAGATGCAGCAGCAATGCTAAGAGAGTTTGGCTTTAATAAGAAGCGATTATCCTCCAACTATGCTGCAACTCCATTGGCCTATTACTTATACAAAGGTGGAAAGGTAGATCCTACAGCTAAACAAGAACTAAGAAAATTGATTGTACATAGTCTCTTGAAGCAGGTTTATAGTGGTCAGGCAGATACCGCACTAAGCGGTTTACGTGATGGCTTAAGAATAAAGGCCGACAATGGTGATACATTCATACTTAAAGACGCTAAGTTTGATTTTTCTGTATATAAACATACGAAAATGTCAGGTGGCAAAAAGCTAACAATTGATACCACGGACATCGAAAACTTCTTAGAGTACAAAAAGGGTGCGTTTTCATTCTTATTACTCTCGACGCTTTATCCAGACTTAAGGTTAGATCAAATATCATTTCACCAGGATCACATGCATCCTCACAGCAAATTTAAGCCCTCACTATTGAAAGCAGTTGGAATAGACGGTGAAACTATCAAACAATGGCAAGATATGAGAGACCAAGTGCCTAACTTGCAGTTACTCGAAGGCCGGGAAAATACTGTCAAACAGGCTACTGATCTCTCTAAATGGGTTAACGATAAAACTGATGATGCAACTTATTACCGAAAGCGAAATTACATCTTAGATGAGCAGTCATTAGAGCTAGCAGATTTCGAAGAATTCTTTTCAAATCGAAAACAACTTTTAAGAAAAAAACTGTATGAGTTATTTGATGTTACTTATATTGAAGAGTCAATTGAGGAGGCAGTATAGTGGCCAACCAAGAACTTGACCAAAAGTCCTTAGAAAAATACCTCTGGGGTGCAGCCACTACGTTACGTGGCACCATTGATGCTGGCGACTACAAGCAGTATATTTTTCCTTTACTATTCTTTAAGCGTATCTCTGATGTGTACGATGAAGAGTTTGAAAAAGCATTGGCTGAATCAGACGGCGATATGGAGTACGCAGCCTTTGCAGAAAACCACCATTTCCAGATTCCAGAAGGTGCGCGCTGGCAAGACGTTCGTGAAGTTACAGTTAATATCGGCCAAGCACTGCAAGGCGCTATGCGTGCCATTGAACAAGCCAATCCTGATACTTTACAAGGTATTTTCGGTGATGCTAGCTGGACCAATAAAGAGCGCCTATCTGATGCCATGCTCACGAACCTTATTGAGCATTACTCGCAGCACACGCTTAATTTAGCCAATGTACCTGATGATAAGCTGGGTAACGCCTACGAATACCTGATTAAAGAGTTCGCTGATGATAGCGGCCATACGGCGGCTGAGTTCTATACCAACCGTACCGTAGTAAAGCTGATGACCATGATTATGGACCCACAGCCAGGTGAATCAGTGTATGACCCTACTTGTGGCTCTGGCGGCCTATTGCTGAATTGTGCGCTGCATTTAAAAGATGAAGGCAAAGAGTACCGCACGCTAAAACTTTACGGTCAAGAGATTAACCTGCTGACCTCAGCCATTGCTCGCATGAATATGTTTATGCACGGTATTGAAGAGTTTGAGATTGTGCGTGGCGATACCTTAGCCAATCCAGGCTTAATAGAAAATGGTGAACTGAAAAAGTTTAATGTGATACTGGCTAACCCGCCCTACTCGATTAAGTCTTGGGATAGAAAAGCTTTTGAAAATGACCCATACGGTAGAAATATCTGGGGCACACCACCGCAAGGCTGTGCGGATTATGCATTCCAACAGCACATTCAAAAGAGTCTAGATTTAGGTAATGGCCGTTCTATTTCATTGTGGCCGCACGGTATTTTGTTTCGTGATGCCGAAATGCAGATGCGCCGTAAAATGATTGAAGAAGACTTGGTGGAGTGTGTCATTGGTTTAGGGCCTAACCTGTTCTATAACTCGCCGATGGAAGCTTGCCTGCTGATTACTAAGACTAAAAAAGACGAAAGCAAGAAAGGCAAAATACTGATTATCAACGCCGTCAAAGAAGTGCGCCAGGATAAGAATATTGCCTTTTTAGAAGACAATCATATTGAACGCATTTATGACGCCTATACCACATATAAAGATGAAGCAGGATTCTGTAAAGTGATTAGCACCGAAGATGTGCTAAGTCATAATGCCAGCTTAAATATGGCTTTATATGTTAGTAACGTTGATAGTAGTGAAGAACAAATAAGTCTCGATGATGCTTTAACCAACTGGACTCAATCCTCTAAGCAGTTAAAAGCCAGTATGGAACAATTATTTAAGGAGCTAGGTTAATCATGGCAACAGAAAAAATTGACCTAAACAACTTGGATAAGTCAGACTGGAAAACTTACCGATTTGATGAAATCGCTCAGAACATTTCAGAGCGTGTCGATCCTAACAATACCGATTTAGAAGTGTATATTGGCCTGGAGCATATTGATTCAGAATCTTTGCATATTAAGCGACATGGTACACCTGATGATGTAAATGGTACGAAACTGAAGTTCTATAAAGACGATATAATTTTTGGTCGTCGCCGTGCCTATCAGCGCAAAGCAGGTATAGCGACTTGTGATGGGTTCTGCTCAGCACATGCTCTTGTTGTAAGGGCGAACCCCGATGTCATTGATCCTGCACTCTTTCCTTTCTTTATACACTCAGATTTGTTTATGAATCGCGCTGTAGACATTTCCGTCGGGTCATTATCGCCAACTATCAATTGGGGGACATTAAAGCATCAAGAATTTAAAATCCCACCTATTGAAAAGCAAAAAGATTTTGCCGAATTATTATGGTCAATTGATCACCATATAAATACTGAAAAAAAACTTGAAGAAGCTTTGGACTATACTCGCGAGTCATACATAAAGTCGTCTTTATTAAAGTATAGGTCAGGTATAGAGGCTGACCTACCAGCAGGATATGAAATTAAGCGTTTAGATGAATTAGCTGATATTAGTGGCGGATCAACCCCTTCAAGAAGTAATGATAGCTTTTGGGATGGTGATATACCTTGGTTAACTCCTACAGATGTAACAAAGCATGAAGGTATTCATTTATCTAAAACAAAAGAATACATAACTAAAGAAGGGCTTAAAGACATTTCAAATCGGGTCTATCCGCCCGGTTCCATTTTATTCTGTTCCAGAGCAACAATTGGTTTTGCAGTTATTAATGATATTGAAATGGCAACGAACCAAGGTTTCTCAAACTTTATCTGCAATGGTGAAGTCAGTAATTATTTCCTTTACTTTATGTTGCAACACGTCACTCCTGAGTTAACTCGTTTAGCTGGAGGTAGTACATTTTTAGAAATTTCAAAATCATCTATGCGTTCCTTCAAAGTCGTTGTGCCAGACAAGATGAACTTAGAGGTAATTGAATCAAAACTACTACATTTCGATAAAATCAACCGAGAAATTTCAAAAAAGATTTCAAACTCTAGCGTATTGAGAAGTAATTTAATTAATCAGGTCTTCTAAAATGTCCTTCACCGAATTAAACAGCGTAGAGCATTACATCATCAATCAAATGAGTGGCGTTAACTTAAACTCGTCTCAAGACAGCAACCAAGTTTATGAGCCCCACAATCAATATGGTACCCAGTGGCAGTTCCAATCCGCTGAACAGCTTGGCCGCAGTGTTAATGAAGTATTGGTTGAGCCGCAACTGAAAGCGGCGCTATTGCGCTTAAATCCTGAGATCCAAGCAAACCCTACTTTGGCTGATGAAGTTATCCACGCCTTACGCGCTATTTTAATATCGGTGAACCAAGTTGGCCTGGTCAAAGCTAACGAAGAGTTCTTTCAGTGGCTTACCGGCGAGAAGACCATGCCCTTTGGTGAGAATAACCATCATGTGTCTATTCGCCTAATCGACTTTGACAACCTTGATAATAACCAGTACGTCATTACTAATCAGTTTCGTATTCATTATAGAGAAACCAAAATACCTGATATCGTCATGATGATTAACGGTATTCCTGTCGTCGTTGGTGAAGCTAAAACCCCTATTCGTCCCTCTGTTAGCTGGCTAGACGGCGCGCATGAGATACACAATATTTATGAAAACGCTGTGCCACAGTTATTTGTGCCTAATATCCTCTCCTTTGCTACTGAGGGTAAAGAGTTCTTTTATGGCTCTGTACGTTGTCCATTAGATTTTTGGGCGCCTTGGCGTCTAAGCAATGATGACGATGCTATGGCTAGAAGCTTTGGCTTAGGTGGAGTCGGTAAAGAGTTAAAAGACCTGCTTAACCCTGCGCGCCTGCTCGATATCATGCGTAACTTCTCACTGTTTAGCAGTAATAAGAAAAAGCAGCGCATGAAAATAATACCGCGTTTTCAGCAGTATGAAGGCGCGAATAAAATCGTTGAACGTGTGGTTGAAGGTAAAATCAAGAAGGGTCTAATCTGGCATTTTCAGGGCTCAGGTAAATCTTTACTAATGGTATTTGCCGCTCAAAAACTACGCCGTGAAGCCAAATTAAAAAGCCCAACTGTTATTGTATTAGTAGATAGAACTGACTTAGATACCCAGATAAGCGGCATCTTTAATGCGGCCGACATCGCTAACGTAGAAAGCACTGAAAGTATCAAAGAATTACAGCAGATGCTTGAGCGTGATACCCGTAAGATAATCGTTTCTACTATTCATAAATTCCGTGACGCCAAGCCAAATATGAATACCCGAGATAATATTATCGTACTGGTAGATGAGGCCCACCGTACACAGGAAGGCGATCTAGGACGTCAGATGCGTGCGGCCTTACCTAACTCATTTCTCTTTGGCTTAACCGGTACGCCCGTTAATAAAGCGGATAAGAACACATTCTGGGCATTTGGTGCCGAGGAAGACGAAGGCGGCTATATGAGTCGCTATACCTTTCATGACTCCATTCGTGATGAAGCCACCCTACCCTTACATTTTGAGCCACGATTAGTTGATGTTCATATTGATAAAGAATCGCTTGATAAAGCCTTCGCTGACTTTAAAGAAAGCCAAGCCCTAAGTGATGAAGATGCCGATGCATTAAATAAAAAGTCCGCTAAAATGGCTGCCTTTTTAAAGTCCCCTGAGCGCATTACTAGAATAGCTGAAGATATTGCTATCCACTTTATGGAAAAAGTAGAGCCGCACGGCTTTAAGGCAATGATAGTAACGCCAGATCGTCATGCTTGCGTTCTATATAAAGAAGCACTGGACGAACACTTCCCTGAAGCAGCCAGTAAAGTGGTTATTTCTACTACCGCTAACGATGATTATGAGTTTAAGAAAAAATGGGGTATAGATAAGAGCCAACAAGAAAAAATTGTTGATGAGTTTAATGATGCAAGCTCAGAGCTGAAGTTTATTATCGTTACTGCAAAGCTTTTAACCGGTTTTGATGCGCCTATTTGTCAGACCATGTACTTAGATAAGTCCATGAAAGACCATACTTTGCTACAAGCGATTTGTCGAACCAACCGTCTATATCCAGGTAAGACCTTTGGCTGTATTGTCGATTACTTTGGTGTGTTTGATGATGCAGCAAAAGCACTAGAGTTCGATGAGCTAGGTGCCCAGCAAATTATTACTAACCTGTCAGAGCTACGCGAACAGCTACCACAAGCCATGTCCAATGCCCTATCCCACTTTAAAGGTGTAGATAGAACCTTAGAAGGTTTTGAGGGCTTAGAAGCGGCACAAAACGCTATAGCCAATAATGAAAAGAAAGATGCTTTCGCATTGGACTTTAAGTTTTTATTTAAGCTTTGGGAATCGTTGTCACCGGACTCAGTATTAGATGAATATAACCAAGACTATAAATGGCTGGCTCAGGTTTATGAATCGGTTAAACCCGCTTCTGACAGCACTGGTAAATTGCTTTGGTTGACGCTCGGTGCGCAGACTACCAAATTAATCCATGACAACGTGCATGTGGGTAGCGTGCATGTATTAGATGAGTTTGTCATGGATGCAAATATCATCGAGGAAATCTTCAATAATCCTAGTCCGAAAAAAGTAAAGCAGTTAGAGAAGGCATTAATTGAGCGTTTCAAAGGAGCCGGAGATCTGCCTACCTTTAAGTCTCTCAGTGAACGACTTGAAGCTTTACGTGATAAAGCTGAGAAAGGTTTAGTGGCTTCAATTGATTTTGTAAAAGAGCTTTGTAAGATTGCTAAAGAAACGGTACAAGCAGAAAAAGAGCTAGAAATCGATGTTCAAGAGAAATCACCGACAGCTGCTTTGTCTGAGTTGTTTCTAGAGCTGAAAACAGATCAAACACCAGCAGTGGTCGAACGCATTGTTACTGATATCGATGCCATTGTGAGAATTGTTCGCTTTCCTGGCTGGCAAACAACCAGCGCTGGCGAGCGTGAAGTGCAAAAATCCTTACGCAAGGCACTTTTGAAGTATAAGCTACACAAAGACCAAGAACTGTTCGATCGGGCTTATGCTTATATTAAAGAGTATTACTAATTTATTAAGTATACAGCTACAGCATTCATATGGAAATTACAACAATGGCATTTATAGACTCAATAGATGATGAATTCAAGATTAAAATTGAAGAAGAGTCACAGACTGATTTACTAGAAGTGTGGAAGTATTTAGATAATGACACAGTGTTTAAGCTGAAATTTTGGCATGCAAAAAACTCACTTAATGAAGAGTTGGCCAAAGAGATTTGGTTAAACGAAACTCGGCAATTAAATAAGCTAAAATCTGTTACTAATGCAGAAAAATATCTTGAAGTAATCCATGATAGCTTCATCGATAACAGTGGTAATTACTGCCTAATCTACCCCACTGATGAAGAGTCTAAAACACTGGATACCAAGCTAATAGCAATAGAAGCCAAGCCTGCAAGGATAGGTTTGTTTTCTAAGAGCAAAAGTCATTGGTTAAGCAAAGACAAGATAATGTCTACTACCAGTAGAATGCTTTTATGGAAGAATATACTAAGGCTGATAGAAGGCATTGAGATATTGCATGGCCAAGACATCATTCACAGAAACATCAATACTAATAGCGTGATTTATAAAGAAAGTGAAGAAATTGACGACACTGAAAGATTGGTGCTGAGTGGTTTTGAAAAATCATTAGATTTTAACAAGATTAATAAACCTATATTTATGGGTGAGCACAAGGATGTTATTTGCACGACTCACCAAGACTGGAGCGACTTAGGTGTTTTAATATTAGAATTATTGGGAATTGAGTCCGACAGTTTTCAAGAAAAACTACTGCGCAACGAAGCATTGGCGGTAAGACTTCTACTAGAGGGTCATTCAACTGGCCATACTAAATTAGTGGATAAGACTCAGCTAAAGTTATTAGTAGAACAAGCCATTACAGACTTGTCAGAAGTTGATAATTCATTCTCGCCGGTATTCTATATAACAACAGCAGGCTTTGATTCTGAGATATTTGGTGACATTAGAAACGTTATTAAAAATTACTTAATCGACAATGCAGTTCAAAATTATGATGCTCAGAACCTAACAAGTTCTGATGTCATCGACATTATCAAAGAAGATATTACGTTAGACCCCTTTCGTATATTTAATGATAGGTATCGCAATGGATTTATTTTAAAAGGGAAGAATTTTCTATATAGATTTAAAAAGTTCAAGCACGTTAACTTTGATGATTGGTATGTTTCTTACATAACGGCCATATATGATAGTGTCCCTGACTGGCTGAATTATGCAGAAACCATCGAAATTAAGGGGAGTTTGGTTTTTATACCTAATGCATTTAAGCTTATGCAAAAGAACGAGTTTTCGGATGAAAACTCATGGAAGCTAAAGTTAATACAGTTCAAAAAAGAGCAAAAGTATACAGACTCTGAGCTACAATGCCTTCAGGGTTTGTTGTTATCTTTTGCGATTGACGTAGCGCGCTCGGAAACGGAAAAGTACCTAATTAGCCTAGATCGCATTGAAGATGATCAACTAAAAGAGGGAAAAGGGTTAATCCTAGATGATGGGCTCTTTTATTATACGTTAGAGTACAAAAAAGAAAATAATGATATTAACAACAAGCTATCAGACTCACTAAGCCTAAGACAGCCTTTTGATAGATTTAAACAACACTTTAGCGATCCATCTAAACTTACTGACAAATGGGTTATTGAGACTACCACCAAGTCTCGTAGAAGCACAGACAAAAAAGACAAGTTAGATGCGGAATATGTGGGGCAATCACCCAATCTAGACTATATATTCTCCACAAAACAACCGTTAGAGCGGAGCATAAGTAATTTATCAGAAGAATTGGTTAGAATTTACCCTAAGGACCATGATGGAACAATCGCTCAAATTGAAAGGCGGGAGAGAATATTTTATTTTTTACTCAATCAAAGCTCTTTAATATCAAGTATCGCAGACCCGTCCAAAAAATTCTTTGTTACCTCTCGCAAATTTGATCTTGAGGCTTCTCTTATTTCATTAGATGAATCCAAAAAAGAAGTGTTTTCTTCTTTGGTGAAAACCCAACCAAATTACTTCATTGAAGGCCCTCCAGGTGTGGGTAAAACACACCTTATAACCACCTATGTTGATTATCTTTTCCACGAAGAAAACAGCTCAAAGGTGCTTTTGTCTGCTCAGAGTCATGCCACTGTCAATATGCTTTATGATGAAATCACTGAGAAACTCAAAAAGCACGAGTCTTTTGATAGCCTAATTATCATCCCAAACTTTAAGGCTGAAAAAAATGACGATGGTAGTAATGCAGAAACCCTTATTCAAAACGCGACAAACCCTTATATTGATAAATTCAAAAAAAGCGAGATGTTTAGTAAATATTCCAAAGAACCGCTTATTAAGCAGAAGCTCGATAAATTTATTAGTAAATCAGACGCTAAGTTTTTCAATCAAGTTTTACGTGCTGCCAATCTAGTATTTACAACCTCTAACTCTAAATTAATGGAAGAGTTGATAGAGAATAATATCAATTTTGATGTGTCTGTTATGGAAGAGTGCGGCAAGACATCGGGTATCGAGTTGGTGTCACCAATGATAGTATCCAGCAAAAGAGTTCTTATTGGAGACTACAAGCAACTTCCAGCATTTTCAGAACAGGATGTCCAAAAAATTATTAAAAACCCTGGTAGGTTTGATATGGGCTTGGTTATAGAGCAGCTGTCAAATATAGGGTTTAGAAAAGGCGTCATTTTTGATCTTGATTTTAACTATGCTGACATAAACAAAACCTCTAAAGCTGAGCATTTTAGCAACCTTTCTAAATATTTCTCTTTATTCAAAAGTCTGTGTCAAAGTGCAGAAAGTATTAGGAGTCGAGGAAAAGAAAGTTTTGGTAGCATGATCGATACACAGCATAGAATGCACCCTCAGATTTCTCGGATTGTTTCTAACGCTGTATATGATGGTAAATTAAAAGATTATCCTAAAACCGCAGATTTCTATAATAGCGCATCCCCATTTATCTTTAAGGATTCTAAATTAGAAGGGTTGAATAAAGATAATGCAGTAATATGGGTCGATTTACCTGATAAAAATAGTGATGTTAGGATGCGTAGTCTTGAAAATAAGAACGTCAATAAACACGAAATCCGTATTATTAAAGAATTATTATCCAAAATACATACTAATAGTGATGAAAATTATTCAATTAAGATACTGAGCCCTTATGTAAATCAAGTGAATATGATCAATAACCTGGTTGAAAAGAGTGAGATAAATAGCTGTTTTTCGAGCAAACATAATGATCAAGACATAGCAAAAACAGTAGACTCTTATCAGGGTGATCAGGCCGACGTTATTATCATTAGCCTAGTAAGGCATAATAGTTGTCAGCCTATTACTTCTGCTTTGGGTTTTTTATCAGATATGCGCAGAATGAACGTACTGCTGAGTAGAGCTAAACATAAAATGATTATTGTTGGCTGTTTCGGTTTATTCAGATATTGGCAGCTGCTTGAAAATAAAGCTTATGCTAACAATAGGGGTTATTTGGACGATATGGATAGGGACTTTTTGAATCTCTTTGTTGAAATGTTTGTTGATGATTTTGAATTAATGAATGATCATTCAATTGATACTGAAAATAAGGTATTTAATAACATTAACTTTGTTCAATCAAAATCATTTTTGGGCCTCTAATGAATAAAGAAAACACTATAAAATATACGATTGCTATCCCATTCCTTACTAATGAATATACATTTAGTATTAGTAGAAAAACCAATTGGTCAATTATCGATTACCTTTTCTTAAAAGAGTTAAGTCAAAGAGAGATGACTGTTAAGAGTCTTAGCGACTTCTCCAATCTAGAAACTCAAGTTGTCATTCAGATTTTACTACCCATGTGCAATGTCGGGTGGATTGATATTGTTACTTCTAGAGACAGTTTTATTTTTAGAATAACGGAAATGGGTGAGATAGCTTATTCTTTAAGCGTTAAAGAACATGAACTCATTTGTAAGGTCGATAAATATCAAAGAAAAAGAGAAGTTTTTGTAGATTATTTTGATAACTATTACAGCGTTTATAGTTTTGACTCCCTTTTGCTTACTCATGCAAGGTATATGAGTGAGATTAATAAAAACAAGAATATAGTTACCTTGCCTATAGATGATAGCAATTCTTATCCCAAGTACACAAAAATGTATAGCGTTATGGCCAGGGAGCATGAAAAAATAGACAACGTACGTGACGAGGCTGTATATACATTAACTACTAAGAAATATTTACTGGTAGATATGTTGTATATAGAAGGTCGTAAGGAAGGAAGGATAATCGATGACAACAAAGTAAAGAAGCTGAATGAAAAGCTTATTAGACAAATCACAAATACACTTCCAGCTATAGTCAAGGATGATAATTCTTTGCTTAAAGCACCTTTGAGCAAAGATGGAAATAACTATGAAATCAAGGTTATTGCCAAGAGAGGCGATGTAGATTTTGTTTACGGCGGTCACAACACCAAAGCCAAGCTCATTGAGCTAATCCAGTCCTCTACTGACTTTCTAGTCATTCACTCTACTTTCATAGGTAAATGGTGCATTGTCAATGATGATGGCTATACTCATCTTTTTCTAGAAATTAAAGAGGCTTTGAAACGAGGTGTTCAAGTTTATATTTTATGGGGCAAAAGTAATGCAGAAGAAACAGATGAAAACTTTGAAAAATCAGATAGTGAAGATAAGGCTGTTGAAAAAAAATTAAGAGATTTTAATGAAAGCTGCCACCAGGAAGGCATGCTAAATGTTGTAAATTATAATGACTTCAGACGTACCGACTCGCATGCAAAGTTCGTTATAACCAATCATGTAGACAAGGGGTTGTGTACTATGGTCAGTTCATGCAACTTCTTATATGCAAAATTTGAAAGATTTGAGGCGTCAGTTGTTGTTTGCAATGATCAATTTACTAAATATTTTTTAGAGATCGCTGCTAATATTTGCTGTGGAAAAAGCACTTTTGACAGCAAAGTGCGTAAGGAGTTTCGGGGGCTTTCAAGCAATATAGCTGATACGCCAAATGACGTTGATATTCCTAACAATGAAAAGCTGGAGCTGCGATTAGTGCTAAAGCACCAGCATCATAGTTATATTGACTTAGCCGCTCAAGCAAAAAACAAGATATATATTATAAGTGACTTTATAAACACCTCACCTATAAGGCCTATATTTGATGCTTTAAAAAAGTCGGAAGCTAAAAAATATTATTATTACTCTAAGAAATCAAGTTATATCGATCATTCAGAAATTGTTGAGATGCATGATGATCTGAAGTCTGCCGACTCTCTATCTCAATTGGGTGCGCATCATTCCAATAGTCATGCCAAGGTATTAGCTTGGGATAATAATGACTTGCTGATTACTAGCTTAAATTGGCTGTCTGCAAGTGCCCCTAATAACCTTGTAGAGATTTACCATGAAATAGGTGTTTATGTTCAAGGTTGGGATGTAGCTAAAGATTTTATTAAAGTATTTAGAAGTCTTTAAATCCAAATTAACGCTATGAATTAACGAAAAACGATTTTGAGACAGTACAACTTGATAGCCTAAACGATTTGCTAAGCGTGTTGATCAGCTCTAGGAGCGTTATTAGCTCGGTTTAGTTGTAGGTAACGCCCTAAACGAAAAACAGCCACTTATAGCGGCTGTTTTTTGATGCTGGCAGGTGTAATAGTTATTCCTCCATGCGCTGATTTCTGAGATAACCGATGTATTCATCACAGAGTTCATCGGCGGCTTTATTGGCAAAATTGGACGGATCATCGTAAGCATCCGACCATCCCATCTTTTCCTCACTTAAAAAATGCGAGATAGTGTCCACGATTAATAATCGTGGACACTAACATGACAACACAACCACCTAACAAACCCAAACGTAGAACTTACAGTGCTGAGTTTAAAGAACTTTTAGTACAAGAAGCTGAAGGTTCAGGGCGATCAATTGCCAGTATCGCTCGAGACCATGGCATCAACCAGAACCTTCTCCATAACTGGAAATGAACCGCCCCGAGATTGTCGGAGACTCAACTTTCTGAGAGAATACGACAATGAAAACACGAAACTATACCCCTGAAATGAAAGAGCGCGCCGTCCGTATGCTAATTGAAGCTAAAGACGACTACCCATCCACCTGGTCAGCCATCAAAGCCATAGCACCAAAGATAGGTTGCACGCCTGAGACCCTACGATCATGGCATAAAAAGCACATTGATAAAACCATTCCTGCAAAGATTCAAGCTCAAAGCCAAGCCGAGCGTATCAAAGAGCTTGAACGTGAGAACAGAGAGTTAAAGCAAGCCAATGAAATTATAAAGAAAGCTGCTGCTTTTTTCGCCCAGGCGGAGCTCGACCGCAAACCCAAGTAATGGTTGATTTTATAGATGACCACAAACCACAATATGGAGTCGAGCCAATCTGTAGAGTACTACCGATTGCTCCATCCACATACTATCGTGCCAAAGAGCTAGAATTCAGTCCTGAAAAGCGTTCACAGCGTAGTCAGCATGACGATTTCTATCTAAATGAAATCAAACGTATTTGGAAGGACAGCAAGCGGAGTTTTTCAAGGTAGTTGTCACCATAAGCCGAATTAAGCGGCTTGTAATCTTTGCTGTTGTTGCTCTTTTACAGGATTTAGCGTTGTTGGCCCTACAGGCTCGCAGTTCCTCACCTCCTGAGTTCCCCAGCGTATCGGGTTTTCATCTTTAGCGCGCTGCATCGTGAGCAGACGCTTCGCCAGTACTTCCTTATCCTCACCCGTATGGCGCTGATTGGGCGTCACAAAGTTCAGCTGACTGTGCTTATGCTCATTGTTGTACCAGCGCGTGAAGCTCAGCATCCATCGTCTTGCCGCATCTAAGCTCTTAAAGCCATCGATAGGCCAATTAGGGCGATACTTGCAGGTTTTAAATAAAGACTCTGCAAACGGGTTGTCATTACTGACACGCGGTCTGCTGTAAGAGGTGAGTACCCCAAGCTCATACGCTTTCATGCGCATGGTTTGAGCTTTCATCGGTGCCCCATTGTCTGAGTGTAGCACCACCCCAGTGTGCAATGCATTCTCACTGATTAAAGTACGCTCAAGCAGCTGAGCTGCCAGTACACCTGACTCGTGGTCATAAACCTCCCAGCCAACAATTTTACGGCTATAGACATCCTCTATCATGTACAAATAATAGAACTGACCCCGTACCGGACTTGGCAGATAGGTGATATCCCAGCAGAACACTTGGCAAGGGCCAGTGGCAGTAAAGGTCTTTGGGGCGCTTGAGGCTTTAGGGGCAAGTGCACGACCGCGGTGAGCCAATTGCTCATGCTGCCTCAGCACCCGATAAAAGGTAGACTCTGAGCCATGATATATCCCCTCATCAAGTAGGGTCGGTACAATTTGGGTGGGCGGCAGACTGGCAAAGCGGGGCTGATTGCACACGGCTAGGATGGCGGCTTGTTCAGAGGCGCTCAGTTTATTCTTAGGAGCTTGGCGCACGGCGTCACACCGTTTATCACCATTCACGTGACCTGCGCGGTACCAGCGCCGATAGGTGCGGATGCTAATGCCAACTTCAATACAGGCAAGGTTAAGTCTGGCTCCTGAGTGATTGGCCTCTTGTATCCAGTCTATGTATTGCTTGCGCTTAGGGAGCAAGGTCAGTCGTCCTCGTGCTCCTCCCAAAACGCTTCCAACTTTTTTCGCAGTACCAGTAAGGCGGCAGTTTCAGCTAAAGCCTTTTCTTTTCGAGCAAGCTCTCGGGTGAGTTGTTTGATCTGTTTGCGATCGCTCTGCTGCTGACGCTTGTCTTTCAGGCTTTGTTGTTTGCTGCTGCTAAAGCCTTGTAAGGCGTCAGTACGCCACGCTTTGATTTGCTCAACATATAGGCCTTTGCTGCGGCAGTATTCGCTAAGTTCACTCTCGCTTAGGGTGGCCGTCTCTATAATGGTGGCAAGCTTGGTTTCGCTTGACCAGTCATCAGGGGTTTTATGGTTCGATGGCATGGGGTGACCTTGTTCTCTAGCTTGGGCACGCCAATTATACAGGGTCTGTAATCCGATGCCTTCACTTCTTGAAACCTCGGCAACACTTAGGCTCAGCGGGGGTAGCATTTTGCTGAGTATAGCCTGTTTACGTTCTTCGCTATATCGTGGCATGATGTGTCCTCATTGTCCCCTTTGGAATTATTATTTAGGGGTGACAACTATCCTGCCATAGGGGGCAAGTGCCGTTATGGTACTCGTAAAGTCTGGCAACAGTTGAAAGCAGAGGGTATACATCCTGCACGCTGCACTGTAGAGCGTTTAATGCGTCAGCATGGAATGCAGGGTATTTGGCGAGGTAAAGGTAAGATAACGACTAAGTCTCGTGACGATCAAAAGCGTGCTGATGATTTGGTTAATCGTAACTTTAATGCCCATCGCCCTAACCAACTATGGGTTGCTGATTTTACCTATATAAAGACACTGAGTGGCTGGGTATATACCGCCTTTATCATTGATGTATTTGCTCGCGCTATCGTTGGCTGGAAAGTATCAGATCGTATGAACACTGATATGGTGATGGCAGCACTAAACCAAGCCATTGCAGACAGAAACCATCCTAAAGATGTCATTCATCATAGTGATCGCGGCGTTCAGTACTTATCAATTCGCTATACTGATAAGATGGCTGATTCTGGCGTCATTGCATCTGTTGGCACGACAGGTGATTCATACGATAATGCGTTGGCTGAAACGGTTAACGGACTTTATAAAACGGAGGTGATTGAATATTTAAAACAGCAGTGGCGGGATGCGTGTGATGTTGAATTAGCAACCCTTGAATGGGTCGATTGGTTTAACAAAACTCGCATTCATAGTACGATTGGCTATGTGTCGCCTTTTGAGTTTGAGAGACGATACTATGATAGTTTTATTGAGTCAGACAAAGCTGCCTGACTCAAGCAATCCACTCTCCGATATAGTCGGGGCGGTTCATACATTATATTAGCTTTTTCCTAGGGGTTATCTTCAACCAATAACATAACAAGATAGCCAAAATATTTAAGTACACTCGACGAAGCATAATAATTGCCTGTCATAGCTAAATTCTTATTAGACCGCTTACACTTTTTCTGTACTACCCGCACTTCATAGCCATGGAAACTCTCACGCGTACCGACACGTATTGAGCTATCGAGTCCTAGTTCTTTTTTAATATCTCTTGCTGCTTGCTCACTATGCGCTCTAATCTGCCAATGACTGGCATCGATAAGCTGACAACCTACTGTCACAAAATGCTGTAGCATCTCAAGCTGGGTCTCTTTAATGCCAAAATGAATCGATGAGGTGTTTAAGTTTTGTTTAACAGAAAATATATCCACAAATAACTTTAGTTCATCAGGTTTATCAGTTGACATCTGATACGCACGATCAAACGCTTTGACTAAAACCTCTTGATTTTTATGTCCCGTCGGCGCACTTAAAAGCAACCTATCATCAGAAAAAATTTGACTGGCTCTATCGTAAATCTGTCTACCTTCATGGATAGGAATACCATGCCAAAGTGCGACCTTTACCAACCGCTCTGCTCTTTTATCAATGCTTATTTTTTGAAGCTCTTTCAAGAATGCAATCACATCATAAATTTTAGGATGGATAAATATAGACGGTCGAGTATTCGCTGCGTCATTTTGTGTGTTTTGCTCATAATCTGTATTAGCTGGTGTTCTGTTATAAGAGAGAAGAGACTCTTTACTCGCAACCTTATTGATTAAATAGCCACGCATCTTAACAAGATTAGTTTGTTTGGTGCTAGGACTATAAGCTCTGCCATCTTGTCTATTTATCGTCTGATAACCAATACCTGTTAC
This sequence comes from Psychrobacter sp. Sarcosine-02u-2, assembly GCF_002836335.1. NCBI lineage: Bacteria > Pseudomonadati > Pseudomonadota > Gammaproteobacteria > Moraxellales > Moraxellaceae > Psychrobacter > Psychrobacter sp. Sarcosine-02u-2. The sequence continues at coordinate 19,027 of NZ_PJBX01000165.1, forward strand.
CATCTCAAACACTGTTATCGGTATAGCAAGCTTAGCTTCACTATTTTGCCAACCAGCCAGCAGATGCGCGGTATGAATGTAATGTTCAAACGTAGTATCTGGCGTTAGATGCCCTGCAAGACTTGCCAGACCAAACCAAATGCTCTGCTCTTTATTATTACCAAGTATTGCCTTAATGATATTGTCGCCATGCTTTTTATCATAGTCTGTGACCACCTGAGCCAGTGGTGAGTCGCTCAACACTAGTGCAAGATGACTAATCGTAGTATGCCGAAAGCTATGAAAGGTAAAATCATGCGTGATAAGCAGCCTGTCCCATATAATTTTCATCATATTACTAAAAAGCACTGCTGGCAGTGGCTGGTCACCCGAGCCTTGTGAGAATAAATAACGCCGCTTTAACCTTTTTTGCTGATAATAGAATGTTATGAACTGTTTTAACTCGTCATCCTTGAAAAGACTATCTATCGGTATTACTCTTTTGGCACTACTGCTTTTAAGCCTACGATAACGGTTGGGTTTAAGTATTATTTTAGGTACTTCAACCATTCGACCATTAATAAGCCCTATATCTGCAATGTCACTAACCTTAATACCAATAATTTCATTAATTCGCATACCAGTGCGATAAACAAGTGCTAAAACAATCAAACAAAGTTGCTTTTGCTCAACTTCTAACTTCGATGATTGGATGTATCTTTTCATTGCGCGATATACATGTGGTGACACCATTTCGGCTTTAACCACTTGTCGGTTGTTACCCCAAGGGAAGTATACGTAAGGTGCATCAAAGTGAGTACGTTGATGATCGTGAAAGGCTTTTAGACGTCCATAAGTAAATTTCTGACTGTCTTTTAAACGATCAAGATAAGATATCGGTTGGCCAGTAGCATTTTTATCATCATCTATATCACTAGACGTATCATCTTCAAACTCCGATGACTTACATAACATAGACGTCTTACGACCATCTTTAATTTTACTTTGAATAATCTGCTCATAGATATCCTCAAAGTCGTCGCCTTCCCACTGACCAATATTCTCATCCATAGTCAGCATCAACCAATCGCGACCAATGCAGCCGATATATTTACTGATGGTATTTAATCTAATGCTATGATCATCCAGTAGCGATAACGCCCAGCTAAGTAAGCGTTGCGCGTTAGGCTGGCTAGCATCTGTCTTTAATGTTGTGATAGTAGAAGTAGCAGCGCTTCTGGTAAGTTTGAGCGTATCTTGCACTTCTTTAATTAGATTTTTGCTAAAGCTTGGATAAGCTATAGCATTTCGCTTGTTCTGTGATTTGTCTACCGCCTGATAACTGGCATCAAACAACTCAGACCATGTAAGCGGCTCAGGGTTTGGATTGATAACTTCTTGGTTATAGCGACTCAGCTTATCAGTCGGTAGCCCAGTGGTTTTAAGATCGCCTTGTTTAACAATAGAAAGCGCCCCATCAATTAAGCTACCTTCCATCTGCCGCCAGTGATAGTTGGCATGTTTAATAAGCATTGAGTGCTGCGGACGCTCAATATCTTTATTGGTGAGTTTAAGCGTCTTTGAGATATCATTAATGATGGTGTTAAATGGTTTTATTTTTGTCTTACTCAAGTCCTTGTCTTTTAGCGCATATAAAAAACACAAACTCATATCGTCGGGTACGTAGTCGATAAAGCGCTGCAAGTCGTCACTACTATCCAGTGCGCAGCCATAGTTATAATCAGGCACGCTAAGCGGTATTACGGCTAATTGCTCTGCTTTATCTTTACCATCAGTTGCTGGCAGACTAATCTGATAAGCACGGCGCTCACTAAACAGCCAATCATATAGCGCTCTTAATATGTCAATATCATTAACACCGCCATACATGATGCTGCAGCTCACAAGGTGATTGCATGGGATTTTGATTAACATAGTCTGCAATCAGCACTTTAGCTGCGCTTTTAATGCTTTTTTTAGCGCCATCTCTGTTGAGCTGCCGCAGTTTGTGAGCACTAATGTTATCCATATAAGCGAACCTCAATTTGTTTTAGGCAAAGATCATTGGCAATCGCATCTAGATGAGGGCTGAGCTGGTGCAATTGATTAATAGAGCTTGATGACATGGGGTGCGTAAATTCTTGATCGGGATGCTCATGACCGTAAAGCGTACAAATTAGATAATCAGACACACGTTCTGTGAGCATGGATCGCAGCTGATGACGCAGCCAATTATCCTGATGACTAAAAAAATCTTGTAGCTCATATCGAACGCGGCTTGGCGTGATACCGATAAAGCCTTTTGGATTTTTTTGGTAAATTTGAATAAGCGATTGCTCTGATTGCAGAATAGCATCAAGGGGATAAGGTGTTTCAGGGCAAATTGGATTATAGATAGCGGCAAATTGCTTAATATAATCAATGTAGTTTTGTATAGCAGCGGCTAAAAACTGACTTAACGGAATGAGCCTGCCGTCAGACTGACCGTGACGCTCTTCTTTATCAGATACCCATAGTAGACGACGTTTAAAATCAAGCTGATTGAGTAATCCTGGCGCATGTTTAACCGGACGAATACCGGTTTGAATCATAATAGTGTGCCACAGCCAAACGCTATAGCTATTAAACTGCGCAGTATAGCGCTCGATACTATGATTGAGCCGTTCATTATAGCTCTCAGCGCTCATAGCCAACTGTTCAAAGAACTGCTGGCACGTAGAGGTTTCAAGCACCATATCGCTGCCAACATGGCTTTTATGACCATTCATGGACACGCTGCACTCATCTATCAATGACGCCTTTTTCTCGTCATCACAGTATGCGCTTAGCAGTGCTACTGCTTTTATATAGGTTTGCTCTAGATCAGCAGTTTTGATGCTGGTGTAATACAGCGGCGAGCTGTGCTTTACATCAACGCCTGTGAGGATGTCAGCATGTAGTGGCTTACTAAGGCCATTTTTAATCACTACAAACAATCCAGACTCGATATATTGAGCACTCAAAGCTGGCAGGTTGAGCTGATTCTTAACCTCGTTGATAGCTAGTTTGACATCATCAAGTGAAACAGCGACTTTGTCCTCTAACATGATCTGTAGCACTTCAGGTAGTGCTCGCTTGAATACGCTACCATAGCTTTGCCTGTGAGCAAGTAAATGGCTTCTGGTATTGGTGGTCACATCAATCGTGATAGCAATACTACTGACTTTACGAGTACGGTCATAAACAAAATACTGACGCTGACTGCGACCGCGCTGCCAATCATCAATTATATTGTCAATACTAAGACCGCTTAACAGTGACAGTAGTAAGACGGCATAACCCGTTCTACTTTTCATGTGTTCCTTCATAAAGCGTTGCCATAGCATCGAAAATAGCATTTGATAGCCAGTTACACTCAGCTGGCGATGATTAGTTGGGAAATGAAACTGATTGCGGCTGGCATGCTGATAGCTGCTTTTGAGCTTCCATTGCTGTAGCTCAGAGGATTTGGCGATTTGTTTGATGGGTTTAAAATTATTGTCCAGCAGTGGCGGTGTGTTATCATCGGCAATATTCTCAGCAGTTGCCACGTTAGTTGACTTGCGTGATTGTTTCGTACTAAACAATTTTTTCTGTAACGGCTCACCATCAATAACCGTCGTAGTATTAACAACACTTTGAGCTTTTTTTGAACGTTTGGCGCTCTTATCATAAGTTTTACCGATAAAAGCTTTATTGTTTATGACTACCTCATAAGCCAGCCTGATTTGACCAACTTTACTGGCAAGATACTGATTAGCAGCTTTACCCGTTGCCTCTTCTTGTTTGACGCTTATCTCATACTTTCTGATAGAAGATAAGCATGAGGATAGGTTATCGCACTGATCATGAATTCTAATTAACTCGTTGAGGATATCGCGCTGTGGATCAGCAGGCCTTAATGCCATACGAATACGAACGCCTAGTTTATCAATTTTAGCAAAATGCTTATCTTGCCTAGCTGTAATCATAAACATGATTTTGAGGTAGCCGCTCATAAACCGCCAAGCATCACTACCGCTATCAACCGCACCATACGCTTGATAAAATATAAGCAGCATATATGTAACCGCCCACTCTCCCGTTCTACCTTGCCCGATAATCTGCTGGATCACTTCAGTACAATCGATGCCCCTAAAACTAGCATTAGCAAGTGGCGCCGAACACAGTAGATCAATCTCAGCGTCTGGCACCAGACCGATAATATCAATAACCAATGCTTGCATTTGCACATAATGTGGCGAGCCTATAGGAATGAGCTTATTCAATACTCGTTTATCAGTCACATCATCGAACAGTTTAGTATCAGCCATGTCTACCATTCATCCAGTTCATGTTTTTAGGTAGACCTAATAAAGTCTCATCACATGCTACCTTACACTGCTGATATTCATAGCTACTTTGACTGATACCTGCAAAATGACAGTAATTACTAACGGTTAATCGGGGCACGCCCATCAGCTCACAGATAAGCTGCTTTGATGCATTTTGATATATGGCTTGAAACAGAGCCGGATGATTCACGCCAGCAAACCTAGATAGACTGAGAACCTCGCACCACGCCAGCCGCTTAATATCATGACGACTTTCAAGCGCAATCAGACAAGGCTGACGCCAGCTATCTTCGAACCTCATTACCTCATCGATTCGTGCAAAGTTATTGAAGAACTGATAACTGTCTCTATCAAGCATACATAACCGCAATGCTGGTCGATAATAATCATCTAAGCCTGCCAGCTGTGGTCGACGCAGAGGCAATCTATGCTGCTGCCAAACCATAAAAGCAGTTCTGGCATCAGGGTGAATGGTGAGATTTTCTGAGCTCAAAACTAACAGCTTTTGAGTTGAGCGAAGAGTCTTATTTTTCACGATAAACTGCTCTAAAAATTATCATTTCATTAATAGTACGTTATAACATAACATTATACAAGTGGATGATTTAATTATATTTATTAAAAAACATATTGGATGTAAATGAGTGCAAAGTCATTAAAAAGAGCTCTCAAAAATAACAGCGATGCCATTACTTCGTGAGAGCTATGATTGTTTTTTATCAGGTAATAATATCGTTATTTTTAGAGTTTAGAATGAATGTATAGATTCAACTACATTATTTATAAAACCTAATTTTTACTGTCTTCATCAGGTATGTATTTTAATATCTCGCATGGTGTCACCTCTAGTACTTCACACAATTTGCTTAGTGTATCGAACTCTATACGAGTCGTCTCATCGTTATAAATCCTATGAAGTGTTGATTTACTAATGTCTGTCATCCTTACTAGATCGGCAACCCGTAGTCGTCTTTCTGCTAGAAGCACAGGGAGATTACAAGAAATCACAATAAAATCCTTATTGGTAAGTAAAAAATACTTGCCAGTGACTACTTTTCTGCTAGAATAATACTCGTTGGCAATAACTAAGTTTCCGTCAAAAACTATTTTATGCTGACTAACGCTTTATTATGTCATATACCTATCTTGCTGCTCAATAGCTGGCTAATGATGGTAGGTGTGACTGTTTCAATAGATATCATTACTATAAAAAGGGAATGTTAATCGTAGGTATCAGGTCATTAAAAAGGAGCACGTTGTGGGCATCAGCATTGAATGGAGCATGACACAAAATGCTTGGGACAAACGGGTCTGTGAAGATTATTGGGCTTATGATCACAAAATCAGCTATATAGATTATATCCGTCTGCTTTGTCAAAAATATAGCATTAATACGCATGTATTATTTGAAACCGTAAGCCAATGCTACGCTTGCTTAGATGATGTGTGCTGCGAATATTGCGGAAGCGCCTGTCCTATTGAAGTACCTGCCGATATTGCTTACATGCGAGCAAAAGAGAGTTGGTTTTGCGCAGTGTGTGAGCATGCTATGTGGCGCGGGGATTCTGTTAGCAAATAGAACCAGCTTCAATTGATAGTAGCAGCCAAAGCCATACGTTTACTACGTGTGGCTTTGTTTTTCTTCAGCATAAATTCCATTCAAACGAAAAAATTCAGGCTCATCAGTACTATTTGAACTATAGTATATAAAGGTATCGTCACCAGACAACAACTCTTCAACAGCTTCTGTTACATAAGCCATGGATTCCAGTGGTAAGCTTTGCGGACTCTGCATGCCAACAAATATTCCTTTAGTATCATGAGCTTTTGCAAGTAGATTAATCAGCTTGTGTGTGGCTATCTTTATCATATCGAATTCATGCTCGCCTGTAGAGCTCGCTTGAAAAAACTGGAATGAACTGCCAACCTCAAACAAGCTTATAACATCTATTACATCTATACCGATAATAGTACTTGCGGACCTTACATCTAGCAGTTCAACGACATCATTTACTTCATTAGGCTGGCATCTAATAATGCCTTCTACAATATCTAAGCGTTCATACTCATTGTTATCTGTCTGTAAGCCTACTAAAATATCAGCCTCTGCTTTCTCTCTTAGCTCTAGTAGTGCCTGCTCATTCCAACCGTCATTGATCATAAAACAGGCGATAATAGATGGCGAATAATGGTCTTTATCTGGTCGGTATAAGGCGACACACGGAACACTATCTATTTTTGAGTTGTCGAGCTGATATTTCATGATTAGACCTTTTGTTACTCTAAATGTTATGACACTAAAAGTATCACTCGTTTTTATTTTTATACTGACTTACCGTATGATTAATGAATTTGAGGCTGTCCTAGATAACTAGTTCAAACCCTGTTTAACCCACTGTTTTAATTGTAGTCATTGCGACTTTGGGTCACTGTGATTAAAACGCCACTCACATTCCTTTAAATAAAGTTCTCTATACCATTAATGTGATTTTTGTCATTAACAAAGGTTTTAGAGTGGTTGATACGATAATGAGTAAACTCACTGACATCTAATGCGTTATAGCTTTTAAATGAGTCAGTATAAACAATGCTATCAGGCTTCACTTTTTCTCTTATGATGGGGATCAAAGTATCTGCTTTAGCATTGGGTATAATACAAGCGTAGACCTTGCCATTACGAGTGCCACCAAAGTATGATTCGTCTACTTCGATTTCGCCCTCAAATAGACCAGGGTCTTGACTATTCTCGTAAATAAGCACTCGTAGCCTATGAAAGTAATAACTGGCTGTCGTTTTATTAACACCGACTAGGCTTGCTGCTGTTCTGGCGGTAGAACCGGCAACAAATAGCTCGATGAGTCTGCTTTGTTTATACCAACTTAGTTTACTCTTTCTCATAGTGCTATCCTAAATAATTTTGCTTATCTAGGACAGCCCCTATAACGTGCTTCTCAGGTGACGACATCAGCGTTTTTTAGGGTACGTCATTATCAGTTTCAATAGGACAGAGAGTCGATTGTTTAATACACCCTGATACTAAAGATTGATAATAAGCACTGTCTTGTATAGCTTAGCGAATTTTTTAGTTTTCAAAGAAATACCCAGGTAGCTTGGGCAATATTGGGGTTTGTTTGAGCGCTTTTATCGTCATGATAAAACCAGCCAGCACCATTCAGGATCAGGTTTGGGTTTATCTATCGTTCAGGCTATTGCTAATGCTCATAAAGGGACGGTCAATATCACTAACAAAGATGAGTATTGTTTTGAAGTTACTGTAGGATTATTGATTGCTAAGTAGCATACACCTCAATATCCTAGTGTTCAAAATATTAATAATATGTAGACCTACTATAGGTCTATTTTATTTTGATAAGTCGAAAGGCTCTGAATGCTATTATTCATATAGTGTATAAGTGTGGGATTTAAATAAAGTAGGTTACTTTTAAATATAGTTGGTAACTTATAAATAAAACTGGTAACTTAGCTCCTTATACTTTATGTGCAATGTCGGAGGTACGGAGCTTGACCAGCCTATCCCTTGACTCTCGTTCACTGAAATGGGTTAAACAAGGTCGTGGAAAGGGGTCAGGAAAAGACTACCAACCCTGGTTGACCGTCAGAGACCTACCTTCTGCAGGACGATCTCACCGCATCTGGGGATTCCAGACTCAACGAACTCACCATCTGTTGTCAGACCTAGAGCTGGCGGCGTTTTTTCTGTTTGACTGGAATTCATCTGTCACTGATATCCGGGAGCAATATCCTCTCCGATTAGAGGATACCATTGAGCTTGCAGCGCAAGCGCGTATCCGTCATCCCGAAATACGAGGACAAATTCAAGTCATGTCCACGGATTTTCTGGTGGACACCAATAAGCCTGAGCTTCCCAGAATGGCTATTCAGGTAAAAACCTCTTCAGATCTTTCAAATCCTAGAACCATCGAAAAACTGGAACTTGAACGGCGTTATTGGGCGTTAAAGGAAGTGCCATGGTATTTGCTGACTGAAAAACAAATTCCCAAGACTGTCACCAAAAATATTGCCTGGCTGTATCCAGCGCAATTGGTTCTGGATGGGATCGAAGATACTCTGAATATGGCTTCCCTTTACCTGGGCTTCTTTATAAATCATCCGACTTTGCTGATTTCTCAGGTTGCAATGATGCTTGATCAAGCCTATTCACTCTCTCCAGGCGAATCCCTGCAAAAAATTCGTTCGCTGTTAGCCTTGAGGGTGTTCTTATTTGATATCAGAAGGCCTTGGTCAACCCTGACTGTAGGGGAGTTACAAGCATCTTCAGACATTGATTCATTGAGGAATTATTATGTTGCGAATCAATGATGTCGTGATATTCGGGGAGGCTCGGTATCGTATTCTTGATGTCTCAGATATTCGATATACATGGATTAATATCGATTCCGACAAAGCATTTCCTGAACGGGTTTCTCTGGCAGAGGTGGAAGACTTCATCCTTTCTGAGACGTTAAAAAAAATTGATGATCCCTATTCGCATCTTGCTGCTCAGCTCCCGGAACATGGCTCCGTAGCACAGCAAATCCGGGACAAGCGTATGGCCGTTATTGAGCCTTTAATACACCAACCGGATATCTATTATCGCAGCGGTCGAGGCGCACTGGTTCAGCAGGTTGTTACTGAATCTGGAACGGCTAAAAAAACAATATATGCCTATCTTCGCCAATATTGGCAGCGGGGTTGCACACCGAACGCGCTTTTGCCGGACTACGATAAATCAGGCGGGCGAGGAAAGAAACGTACAGCTTCAGGAAAAAAATTAGGCCGTCCGAGAAGTATAGCGCCGGGTACCGGCGCAATTGTAGATACTGGTGTTGAACGCATGTTTCGCATTGTGCTTGACCGCCACTATCTGACGGAGAAGAATCATTCTCTACCCTATGCTCATCGACGCTTCGAGGACATGTTTGAAACAGCTCATCCCGATGTACCGAAAGAAAACTTCCCGACAGTGGCTCAACTACGCTATTTCTACGAGCGGGAATATGTCCGGCCTGAACGTATCAGGCTGAGAGCCAATAAAATCGAATACCAAAAGGACATCAGGCCGTTGCAAGGAACAGCCACAAGCGGAGTTCACGGCCCCGGTGCACGCTACGAGATCGACGCGACTATTGCCGATATCTATCTGCTTTCCGCTGACAGACAAAAGATAATTGGCCGACCAACCTTGTACGTGGTTGTCGATGTCTATAGCAGATTGATTGCTGGTTTCTATGTGGGACTTGAAAATCCCTCCTATGCGACTGCGATGCTGGCATTGGTGAACGCCATGATCGATAAATCTCAGATATGCCAGTCTTTCGGTTATGACATCGAGCCTGAGGATTGGCCGTCGATTGGACTGCCGGACGCAATTTTGGCTGATCGCGGTGAGTTACTGGGCCATCAAATTGAATATCTGGAGCAGGCCTTTGGTGTTCGGATTGAAAATACACCACCTTATCGTGGGGATGCGAAGGGTATAGTTGAGCGGCATTTTCGTACCATTCAAGCGGACTTCAAACCGTTTGCACCAGGAGTGGTTGCCGGAACCACCATTAAAAAGCGGGGCGGGAAAGATTATCGGTTGGATGCAACACTTACATTGGACGATTTCACTAAAATAATTATCGGCTCTATCCTGCATCGCAACCAGAGTTCGGTGTTGGTCAAGTATGACCGCGATCCGGACATGCCAGATACACTCGCACCTGTACCGGTTAATATCTGGCAATGGGGTATTCAAAATCGTAGCGGACGGCTGCGTAACACATCGGAGTCGGCGTTGAAGCTGGCATTGTTGCCTCGTCAAAAAGTAACGCTTTCCGATTACGGCATTCAATGCTTCGGTGCCTTTTATACCTGTAGGGAGCTGCTGGCGTCTGGCTGGCTCCATAGAACCGGGCAGCAGCGACCAGGCCCCTTTATGGCGGCGTATGACCCCTCGGTAGCCGACATCATTTATGTCTTCCCAGATGCAACAAAATCAGATTATTGGGAGTGCTCGCTAACTGACCGCTCAAGGGAATTTAGGGGCCGGTCGATGTGGGAGTTATGGGACAGCAAGCAGCAACAACGAAAATCAACAGCGGCAGCTAAATTGAAGGAGAGGGAAAGCAAAAGATCGCTGGAAAATGTGATTCAGGAAACCATCCAAAACGCAGAAAAGCTACGTCCTTCCTACTTTGGTGAATCGAAAACAGAAACCTTGGCCGGCATCAATCAAAACCGGCGGGAAGCCCGCGAGCAGGAACGCCAGAAACGCCGAGCGGATAACAAGCCGACTGAGCCGAAACCCAAAGCAGATGTCAGGTATTTGACTGATCAGCCCGAAGACGGGGCTTTCCCTGATTTTCTGGATGAACTGTTTGGAGATGATGAATGACACTACCCAAAGGCATGGTGCAGGCGATTTATAATGATACCGGGATCAGTCAGTACCAGGGAAACCCTCTCATTGAGGCTTTGCCGCCGATCCTGGACCGGCGTCAGCTAAAGGACGGGTTGTCGGGTCAAATTATGTTTCGCCCAACTGACGTTTATCTTGATGGCCAGACCCGTATTCATGTCATATCTCAATTACTCGACAATTTTTTCCAGCCGCTATCCCGTCACATCGAGCTGGAGTCAAAATTATCGGTCATGCTTCGACAAGGGTATGTCGGCAGAAATCTGGCGACAGGCGAACTGAATGCCCACATCCAGAATGGTTATGAGCGTGTCATGCAGGGGGATTTGGCTGTTTTCCGGTTCGAGCACGTAGAATCCACCGCTAAGAGCCTGGCTTTCATTGGTTGTTCTGGTTCAGGCAAGACAAGCTCATTGAACCGTATTCTGACAACCTATCCCCAGTTGATATATCACCAAGCCTACAACTTCACTCAGATCGTTTTCCTTAAAATTGACTGCCCGCATGACGGTTCGTTGAAAAGCCTGTGTCATAACTTCTTTCGGGAAATTGACGCGGTACTCGCCACGAATTACGTCCGCCGCTACGTGGAAAAACGACATAGCGTAGAAACCTTGATTGCGGTAATGGCACACATTGCCAACACCCACGCCATTGGACTGTTAGTAATTGATGAAATCCAGCATCTGAGTGTTAAGAATTCAGGTGGTGCCGAGCGCATGCTCAATTTCTTTGTCACACTGGTTAATGAAATTTCGGTCCCGGTAGTCATGGTGGGGACACCAAAAGCCAGATCTGTTTTTGAACTGGATTTGCGATCCGCTCGTCGCGGTGCAGGTTTTGGTTCAATACTATGGGAGCCTTTAAGCAAACCATCAGGCGAGCAGGAGGTATCCCGTACCGAGTGGGGAGCCTTCACTGGCCGCTTGTGGAAGTATCAATGGCTGACTAAAGCATCCCCTGAAGTGACGGATGAGATTAGAGATACCTGGTACGAACTTTCACAAGGCATTATGGATGTCGTCATCAAGTTGTTTGTTTTGTCACAGATCCGGGCTGTTGTCACCGGCATTGAGCGCATTACCCCCGTCTTGATGCGAAAGGTATATCAGGATGAGCTAAAACCTATCCACCCCATGATTGATGCGTTACGGTCGGGTGATGTGTCAAAAATAGCGCGTTACTCAGATCTGACTATCCCCGACGTGGATAGAAAAATACTGGAACTGAGCCACCTGCTGCGATCCAACCAGGAAAGCATTGATACCGTAGTCAAGTATGGGGGTAATGAACAAGCCGTTCGTTTGCATAATATGTTGGTTGATATGGGGTATGCCTCTGAGCTGCTTGAACCTCTGATCAACAGAGCGTTTGAGGATCATCCAGGCCTTGTGATGAAGGATCTTATGCCGCTGATCCTCTCTTGGTATCAGAATGCAGAGATAGAGAAGCCCGCGTCAGCCACACCCAAACTTAAAGCGGTGAAAAAAGCTGACTGGCATACCCTGGATTCAGAAGACTTGCGCTTCCTATTCTCTCAGTCCGCAAACGAAGAAACCTTCCAGGAATCACTTGGCCTCAACGGCCTGTTTTTTGATGCCCAGGACTGGGTTAATTCCTTTGGGTGATGGCCGTGTTGAATTTTCCTATACCTTACACAGAGGAGTTGATGTATAGCACCGTGGCCAGAGCGGGTGTCCGGCAGGGGCTGACCAGCCCAAAGCAACTGTTGGATGAGGTCTTCGAATCTCGCAGTATTATCGCAACGATAGACTTACCCAACCATCTTGCAACGCTCTCCCGCTGGCTTCCTGAGGAGTTCACACCTGATAAGTTGATCTATAGCCATACCTTATTTCCGCTTTACGCACCTTTTGTACCAGAGGCTCGACGGCTTCAGTGCATGAATTGGTTGTACCAGGGTACTCAGGGTGCCGCTCATCTGGCATTAGGGGTTGCTGCCTCTCGTATTAAATCCCCGCGTTTTGTCAGGTACTGTCCCGGTTGTATAACCGCTCAACGTGAACAATATGGTGAGTATTTTTGGCGACGAGAATGGCAGGTTGCCGGGGTTGAATCGTGCCCCGAACATGGTGTGCTGATGGATACGCGAATTGCTCGCCCCTTGATTGAACGTCATCGCTTTATCGCTGCTGCACCTGAACACTGTCTTATGACTAAACAGCAAAAGGGAATGGGAGTATCTGACTGGATAACCACGCAGGTGCGACAGTTGTTAGTTCGGCCTGCGCAAGCGTCACCCAGTTTTGAGCAATGGACAGAGTATTATCGCAGCCTTGCTTATCGACTGGGTTTTTACCGGGGAAAAGCCCAAGTTGACCACTCGGTGATAAGAAATAAGGTATTAAAGATGTGGCCTGCCGCTTGGTTAATCCGAAACCGTCTGATGCCTCCCAGTTCCGATATTGATGACTCAGACTGGCTGAGAGCAATCTTCCGTAAGCATCGAAAAAGTTTCAATTATCTTCAGCATATTGTTGTTCATCAGGCATTGCTGGAAAGCCACTGGCAGATAGACAATGTGCTTGATGAAGTTGGTCGGAAACCAACACGTAAAACGCCACAACAAGTTAAGGTGGTGATGCAAACGTCGAACAGTCAAACGCCAGATCAGGAAGCTTGGCTCGCATTGTTGTTATCTCATCCACCCCTGCAAGCCAGAAAAACATCGCCAGCTTTGTATGCCAGACTTTATCGAAGTCATCGCGACTGGCTGTTGGACATTAACGATCGCCATGCAAAAAACAAGACAAATGCTAACGCACCACGCATCGATTGGGACATGCGGGATCGGGAAAATCTCCAAGCGCTTCGACAACTGGCTACGTTTTTGAATGCAAATAAACAAGGGCCTAGGCACTCAAGAACCTACTACCTTAAGTTGCTTGGCAATCTCTCAACCCTTGAGAAAAACCTCCATCAAATGCCACGTACATCGGCATTTTTGGTGGCTAATTCGGAAAGTGTCCCCCAGTACCAGATCAGACGCTTGCAAAATGCCTATGACGATTTACGGGTTCTCTTTGACTCGCCGCCAAGGTGGCGATTGTTGCGAAACGCCGGATTGAGTGAAGAACGAATGATGGAGCCTGCCAGGCAGTATTTGGAAAATTTAGTGGATACGGAACATGAAGTTCAAAGGTGTAGAAAATAACAGCGTTATTCGGGAGATTGGCTCTTTATTCCGCCGCCATGATGGTTCTGATTGGCACATTAATGTCAAACTGGCACCCGGCCAAAAGAAACAATATTTTGGTGTCTCTCAAATTCCGGTCCTAGCAAGACGCAGGGTCGTTAATGCAAGTGAACAACCGCGCCCTGCCGGATTCCAGTCCCGTGTTGTGATAGAAAATACTCGTCATTGGCGTACTGAACCTATCGAAGCCTGTCCAATTCCGGTGGTAAGTCGGCGGGACGATGGGCAGCAATGGTGCTTCAATTTTGAATTTGGTGGAACGCAGTATTATCTTCCTCAGCTCGAATTAGCGCGAGTGCTGTTCTTCCACCACGCCTATATCACGCGTTTAGCATTGATCTCCGGTGGGCTTTCGCAGGAGTTTGATATCCAGCGCATAGATAAATTGAGCAAAGCTCTGGTTAATATTCTGCCAACCTGTACTCTGCCGCTGTACGTCAGAGGTGACTATGCATTAAGACGGTTGTTAGCCTGGATATTGCTGGATGACGAAGCTCGGCTATCTTTTGAAAGTATTGCCCGCTACCAACTTCAGAGCGGTTATGACACAGACAAGTACCGTCTGTGGCGTTTTCAATTTGAACCACCACCGCTCGCAGGTGTTGAGCTGACTCTACGAGGCCATTACGATCAGGAACGAAAAGCGTTTTTTGTGTATGAGATTTATGGTGTTTCCAATCTATCTTGTGATTGTCCTGCCTACGTTGATTTTGTCGATCCCCGATTCGCTGAGAGGCGAACTGGCCAGGGGTATGCTGTTCGACCCGGCTCGCAATCCGGCCCGGAATTGGAAATTGATGATGAACAAGAGCCAGATTCTGATCAAACAGAAATCCGAATTGAAACGCCAGCCGTCGCATTTGAGTTTGCTAATCCCATTCAGACAACTCGCGTTGGTAAGGGAAAAGGTCAGACGGGGCGTCTGGGTCAGGAAGAGGACTCGTCAGACTCTACAGAAACTACCGGCTTGGAAGTAAGTACAGATGAGGCCAGTACTCAAGGTACATTACCTTCAGCAGATTATGATGGCCTGGAGGATAATAGCGACGACGCACATCTATATACAGATAAATTTGAAGCCTTTAACGCCATGGTACAGCAATTGGTTGGCACGTCTGGTTGCCGCCATATCCACAGGGAAATCCGAAAGCTTCCCACTATTGATGGTTACTCCAAACACTTGCTTGATGATGGCAACCCGCGTTGCCTCGCTTTCCATCGAATTAAAAAGGATGGTCAAGAGTTTGCATTGATAGAAGTGGATACTTCCGACAACAAGAATAAGTTATCAACGCTGCTGTTGAAACAGCAGGATGTGTTGTTTGATTGGGAACGAACAATCCGAGAACTGGAAATTAGGTTATTAAAAAGCTCCTTGGTTTGGCCAAGCAAATTTCTTAAAAAGATATTCGGCAGTGGATTTAAACGCGTTTCTCATCCAAAGTCCCCATCCGAAAGCAAATCGTTGTTGGACCAAGAGACGATCCTTCGTTGGGCTGAAAGGGTTTGTGGAGACATGGATTAATATCAACAGTGTGATTACTGAGCAGAACGCACTACCCTCACGCAAATGGAATAATGAGCAAGATGATTGCCAATCTGTATGAGGTGTGATAGAATGTTCATGTCAAAAGAGTGCAGACCGGATGGTAGCCCGGTCACTACCTACGCAAAGGTGGCAACTCTCCCTCTTTTGGGTATCCGCGACACCAGAACCAGCTTTTTTGCTGGGCTTTTGGTGTGTCTGCGGGAATCCCAACCTCTTGTTGGCACACCTTCTTCAACTACTTGTAACTGAGAGGTGTTCGCCCATGAACCTTACATCAAATACTATTCTTATCACTGGCGGTGCAACTGGTATTGGCTTTGCGTTGGCACAGCAACTTTCTGATCGGGGAAACCTCGTTATTATCTGCGGGCGAAACGAAGCAGCGCTACGCAAGGCACAGGTAGCAGTGCCAACTTTAATCACACGTGTCTGCGACGTTACCGATACTGAGAGTCGCCAATCAATGGTCGAATGGCTAAAAACCGACCATCCTAATCTCAATATTCTCATCAACAATGCGGGTGTTCAGTACCATCGTGATTTTAACCACGATCCTGCTGGAGAATCGCTTGATCAAGAGGTGGCTATTAATTTAACTGCCCCCATCCATCTGATTATTGAGTTATTGCCCCTCCTCAAGCAGCAGGAACAGGCTGCCATTATTAATATCAGTTCAGGCCTTGCCTTTTCACCGATGGCGGATGTTCCAGTTTATTGCGCCACAAAAGCAGCGATTCACTCCTTCACTCTCAGCCTTCGTCATCAGTTGAAATCGACAGGTGTTCGGGTCGTAGAAATTGCTCCGCCTATCGTCGACACTGGTCTTGGTGGCGGTACACGCAGTGAAGGAACATCCAACCGCATGATGGTCACACCGGAAGAGTTCGCTACCGAAACGATGGCTCAGCTTGAAGCAGGCCAGAATGAAGTTCTTGTGGGCGTTTCAGTCGATACGCGACGCTTAGGCGAGGCTCTGTTTGAACGAATGAATAATCGATCTTAAACAGTCCGAGGCCCGCTGTGGCTGTAGCCACAGCGGGCCTAATACCCAGGTTGGCTGGGTGCCAAACAGGATAAATTAGCAGGCGGTTGAGGAGTCATCTCATGACTATTTTAGCAGTAGGCGCTGCGGGTACGTTGGCTGGAGAAATCGTGCCAGCGCTTGTTCGCCGTGGTGCGATTGTTCGTGGACTTGTTCACAGACCAGAGCAAATGCAATTAGCAAAAACGCGTGGAGCATCGGAAGTCGCCATTGGTGATTTATCTGATCCCGCTAGCCTAGATGCGGCGATGGAAGGAGTCGAGGGGGTCTTTCACATCGGCCCTGTTTTCGCTCCAGAAGAGGTGCAATACGGTAAAAATATCATTCAGGCGGCACAGCGTGCCGGTGTGCGGAAATTGGTGTTTTCGTCGGTAATACACCCTGTATTAAACTTGCCTAACCATGCTGCCAAGGCATTGGTCGAAGAAGTGTTGGTCAATTCTGGACTGGAATACACGATCCTTCATCCAACCATGTTGTATCAAAACTATGCCGCGTCGTGGGATCGGATTGTTGAAACAGGTATCTTGGCTGAACCATGGTCCGCTGACACCCGCTTCAGCCGCGTAGATTATCGCGATGTTGCAGACGTGGCGGCTATTGCGCTGACTGAGGATCGTTTAGCATTTGGAACCTTCGAGCTATGCGCTCCCGATATTCTAACTCGTCATGGTGTGGCTGAACTCCTGAGTCAGGTTCTTGGTAAGAAAGTTGGCTATGCCACGCTTGATCGCAACAAATTGGGTAATGTGCCGAAGGACATGCTTACCATGTTTGAGCACTATGACCATAGCGGCCTACTGGGTAATCCTCTCACTCTTCGCTCTATTCTTGGGCGAGAGCCGCGGACACTTCGGGCTTATTTCGAAGAGTTGATGCATATGTTCAGGTGTGAGTGAGAGTAAAAGCTGTAGCTGAATACTCCGTTTTTTCGGATTAAGGAGGTCTACTCCTATTATTAAGGACACATCTACAAAAGGTATGACAGCCTATAAGGAGTGTTCGGAACTAAGTGAAGCAAATTCAGTTGTCGTGAAGTATTAAAACACCATGTTGAGTATTTGCTAGAAATTCATCATTTCCCCTAAATCGGATGAATTATTCCCATCGGAACTTTTAGGCTTTGTGAGTAATATGTAATCACTTGATTAATTTTATCTCTGGGTCTATTCAGGCTCCGTGTTGAGTACTGGTCAGTAAAGGTTAGGCAATGTCGCAATCAAAAATATCGATGAATCAACGTTTTCACATTGGAAGAGTCTTTGGCGTGTTTTCAGCACTAGCGTTAGCGTTGGTGATATTGGTTGGCCTCATCGGATGTTCAGGGTTGAATACCACTGAACAAGACATTCATTCTTTAGCATTTAACATTTATCAACAACAAACCATTAGCGATGTAAAGGCACATCGAGTGTTTCAGCAGATGGCACAAGAAGATGAGCTAATTTTCAACTCCCCGAATGAATGGACACCCAAACATATTCCGGAAGGAAGCAAACCAACTAAGGGAATATTACTGGTACATGGATTAGGTGATTCCCCTTGGTCGTTTAGTGATCTTGCAGTGGCATTATCAGAACAAGGCTATTTAGTAAGAACGGTTTTATTGCCTGGGCATGGAACGTCCCCTGATGACATGTTGGATGTGAGTGCTGAACAGTGGCAGGAAGTTGTACATCAACAAGCGAAACAACTAGAAAAGGATGTTTCAGGAAAGGTGTACTTGGGAGGCTTTTCGACAGGAGCAAATCTTATTCTTGACTATGCCTATCAACATCCTTCTATTGCGGGCCTTGCATTATTTTCTCCGGGTTTTAAAAGCAGCGTGCCGTTTCAGTGGATAACGCCAGCATTGTCAAAAGTGAAGCCATGGTTAATGACTCCTGACAGTGATGTTGATGTCCAAACACCAGTGCGTTACATGACAGTCCCTACCAATGGATTTGCACAATATTATCGAACCAGCGTGTTAGCTCGAAAACTCCTTGAAAAACCTTATGACAAACCTGTGCTGATAGTGGCGACTGAGCACGATTCGGTGATAGATACGCCTTATCTTTTACAAGTGTTCCAACACAATTTTACCAATCCTAATAGCCGATTTATTTGGTATGGGAAATTGCCTGTTGAAGCCTCAGATACTTCAAGAATACTAGTTCGAACGGATAGAATCGACGCGCAGCGTATCAGTCAGTTTTCACACATGGGGGTGCTGTTTTCACCAGATAACCCGCTGTACGGAAGCCAGGGACAATTACGCATTTGTTTGAACAATATGAACGCTGAAGAAAGAAAGGCGTGTGAAAATGGTTCCCCATTGTGGTTTTCTGCCTGGGGGTATCATGAAGAAGGAAAAGTACACGCCAGATTAACATATAACCCTTATTTTTCATGGCAAAATGCTGTCATGTTTGATGTGTTAGGCGGCTAAAGGTTCAGATAAATTCATCACTTTCGATATTTTTAGGGAATTAAATCGCTGCCATTTTAATCGGTACTCTCTAGAATATTAATCATACGATTAATTAAGTAATGAGAGCCAGATTTATGTCTGATGAACATTCAGCTCAAAATGTTCCTTTGGAACAAAAAAAAGTGGGTCGACCTACTGGCGGTGAAAGTGACGCTCGTAAAACACTGATTGACGCTTCTCGCCAGTTGTTCATTCGACTTCCTTACGAAAAAGTCTCTACTCGCCTGGTTGCAGAGCGGGCGGATGTCAATATCGCACTCATTCGTTATTACTTTAAAAATAAAGCTGGCTTACTCGAAGCCATGTTGCAAGACACCTTTGCACCCATGAGTGAATTTATACGCAAAGAATCTCGCGACTCCTTCAGTTTTCAGACCAAAATGCGTGTCTACTATCAGATGATGACCCCACATCCTGGTTTCCTCGTCTTATTGCTCGATTGATGGACCGCCCTGAAGGGGACGAAGCAAGAGATGTTCTCATAAAGCACATGTCGAGTTTTGTTCTACCGGTTATTCAATTAACTAACAGCCAACTTCCAAACTTGAAAGAAGGCGTGGATATTGATCTTGCCCAATTGAGTTGTATCAGCTTGATGATATGCCCTTTTTTACTCCCTGATACGGCTTTCAAATTAATGAATATGGAACGTAATGAAGCGAGCCTAATGGCTTTGCTTGAACATAATGTGAAGTTGCTTGAGCAGGGTATTTTAAAGCAGAGCGAGGAAGATTTATGAGCCGCTTTAGTAGACGATGGTTATTCATTCCAGCGGCTTTAGTGGGGGGCGTTATTTTTGTATTTGCTATCAACAGTAAATCAACGCCCGAATTAAAAGCCGTCCAATCTAAAGAGCGATTAGTGGATGTTATTTCTCTAAGCAAGCAAAGTTTAGCACCACTGGTGGTTGGGTATGGTCGCGTTACCCCAAAAACTGAGTGGCAGGGAATTGCAGAAGTGTCGGGACGTATTATCTACATTGCTCCTGAGTTAGAGCGGGGAAGAATTGTGCCCGCAAACACACTTTTGCTGAGAATTGATCCTTTGGATTATGAGTTAAGTCTCGCGCAGTCTGAAGCACAGTTAAGCTTGTCTCAAGCTCAATTGAATCAGCTTGCATTAAAAGAAGGAAACCTGAAAACCCAACTGAACATCGAAAAACAGCGCCTGGAAATTAGTTCAAAAGAGCTAGAGCGTAAGAAGAAGTTGTTTGAACGTGGTTTGATTTCGCAGTCAGCGTATGACACTGAAGTACAGGTTGTTCTGACGGGCCGAAGAACGGTCGAAGAGTTGGAAAATCAGTGGGTATCTTTGCCTGATGACCGAAAAGTTATTCAATCTCAAATTAAGGTGAATGAATCGGCGGTTGAAATGGCAAAACGTTCTTTGCAAAGAACCGAGGTTTACTTGCCATTTCGAGCACGTATTGCCGAAGTGAATGTCGTAAAAGATCAAGTTGTTAATAATCAACAAACGATGATAAAGGCGCATAGTCTCGATTCTGTTGAAGTGGACACACAAGTCGCGGTTGATAATTTCTTTTTGCTGGCAAATAAGGGAACCCAAGACAACACTGTTGAAGCTTTTCGTAGTGATTATGTCAATGTCAACGCAAGTGTACATTTGCGTAGCAATGACCACCACTATGAGTGGCCTGCCATCGTCTCGCGAGTCAGTGACAGCGTAAATTACAATCAGGCGACCGCCGGTATTATTCTTGATGTCCAGTTAAGTGACAACCTGCCTGCGAATTTGCCGTCATTGATCAGTGGGATGTTTGTTGAAGCCGAGCTTGAAGGCGTTGCTCAGGAGCACTATATCGTGCCGGAATCGGCATTACACGGCAAAACGGTCTATTTGATGCGTGACAATGCGCTGGCTATTGCTACGGTCAAAGTACTCTACCGACGTGATGGCGTCGTTGCCGTTGAGGGTGAATTTCAGGACAAAGATCTACTGGTTCTGAATGACTTGCAACCTGCGGTTGTTGGGATGGCACTTCGTATTGCAAAGCATGAGGTAGAATTATGATCCGCTTTTTTTCGCGGCACCCGACCGCAGCCAACTTGTTGATGTTGGCACTTATCATGGTGGGTCTGACTTCACTATCAAAGATCAAGCGCGAAACCTTTCCAGACTTTGTACCACCTTACCTCATTGCATCTATTGTTTACCCTGGAGCGACACCTCTGGAGGTAGAGCAGACGTTGTGTCAGCGTATGGAAGATGCGATAGATGGGTTGGATAATATTGTTGAAGCTCGTTGTGAAGCATTAGAGGGCATAGCATCCATGATCATAAAACTAACCAATGGGGATATTGTTCCTCGAATGTTAGTGGATGTTCAGACTCAGATTAATAGCATTAATGATTTCCCAGCAGAAACCGAGTCCCCTATCGTGCGTGAGTTAGACAAAAACGATCCAGTCGTTGATGTTGCAATCCAGGCAGACATGCCGTTGCCAGAGTTGAAAGCTTACGCTGAGTCGCTAAAAAGGATACTCAAGGTCGACCATGGTGTATCGCTGGTTGAAGTCAGTGATTTCTCAGACCATCAAATAAGGGTCGAACTCGATACGGCTGCGGTACGTCGTTTAGGGATGAGTGTCGCGGATGTTTCTTCAACCTTAGCGAGTCAGAATATCAAACTCCCTGGGGGTAATCTGGAGTTATCTGACCGAAATTACTTAGTTCGTTTTGACGGTCAACAAGTGGACCCTGAAGGTTTAGGGAATATCGTGGTTGGCGCAGATAGCGATGGATCTGTCGTGCAATTGAAAGATATTGCCAACATTACTAATCGCTTTGAACTTGATGAGCAGAAACTCCTTTTTGATGGTATGCCTGCGACCGTCTTAAAAATCAGTAAAAATAAAGCCGATGACTCTTTGCGGGTGAAAGATAAAGTGGCAGCTTTTGTCGATGCTGCGAATGAGACTGCTCCAACCGGTGTGACTTTGACGCTCACCAACGACCAGTCTTCGATGTTGTGGGACCGTTTGACCATGATATTGAATAACGGTTGGCAAGGGGTGTTATTAGTCTTTGCTGTGATGTGGTTGTTCTTTACCTTTCGATATTCATTTTGGGTGGCAGCGGGGTTGCCTGTGGCTTTCCTGGGCAGTCTTTATTTAATGGTGTCCTTAGGTTTATCCATTAATATCATGACACTGGCTGCGTTATTGATGGCGATTGGTATCATGATGGACGATGCCATCGTGATTTCAGAGTCTATTGCCGCTCATATTGATAGAGGTCAACAGGTCAAAGATGCGGTTTACAACGGCGTAAGCAAAGTGTTTCCAGGTGTATTGTCTTCTTACTTAACCACGGTATGCATTTTCGGCAGTTTGATGTTTCTTGAAGGCGAGATGGGAGCGGTACTAAAAGTGGTTCCGATGGTACTGTTACTGGTACTGACATTGAGCTTGGTTGAAGCATTTTTAATTCTTCCGAATCATTTAAGCCACAGCCTTGAAAAATCAACGTCAGAGTTATGTAAATGAAAGAACTTTGATCATAGGAACAACTCGATCAACTGGGAGAGTATTTTAGCGCCCCTGTTTAAGAGGCTAACATGGGAATTGGATGTTATTTGTTATAAACTCTGAATTCTTCATAGTCTAGAGTTACCAACTTTATTAATTGTAGAAAACGTATATTAAGTTGTACAAACAGACAATGTTACCAACTTATTTTTCATGCGATAATTTGATTTTACGTAGTATCAGTCCATATTAAAATTATTAGTTACCATCTTTATTTGAATTCTACACTAAGGCTAGATTATGAAGTCTAATTTTCTTAGGTGATGTTGTTGATATGGGGGTATGAACAAAATGCCACTTTTATCTTTTTTAGTATTGACTGCTTTGGGTTCTAGTGTTTGGACAACTGTACTGACGCTTGCAGGTTACCACTTCGGCAAAAACTACGAGGTTATAGAGACTGCGTTAGCACCCTACTCAAAGATTTTTTTATCGATTGCTATAGTAATTATAATTAGTTGGTTTATTAGGCGTCGACTAACCAGCTAAAGTAGAGGCAATATGCATCCTTAAGCTTATTATCTAACTATTTATTTTTAAGAATATATTATCTTCTTAAAGCATTACTCAACCCAAATATCTTAACGTCTTCTTAACAGGCCTCTTGTTATCGTAAGGAATCAAACTCCTTACCATCCTGTTGAGAAGCCTAGTTATGTCAACCTCTCAAGCACTTAGCACTGAAATCACCAAAGCTCCTACCAAAAAAAGCTATCTAAACAGCATTTTTAATCATGAAATTAATCTTAACTATCTGATTATTATCGTTGCGCTCTATTTAGTCACTACTGCAAATTTTGGTTTTTTCGCGCAAGTGCTTAGCATTTACCCTTTTGGTAATAACGTTGGCTTCATAGTTTCTATCACAGGCTTATTGTTCGGCTTAATGTGGCTACTCATCCAATTATTTTGCTATCGTCCTATTGCTAAACCAGTGCTCATCGCTATGGTAATGATAGCGGCCGTATGTGGCTATTTTACTGACGCTTATGGCACTATTTTCGATACTAATATGCTGATCAATAGTATACAAACCGATCAACGTGAAGCGATGGGGTTGATGTCGCTAAGTTTTTTTACAAGAGTCTTTATACTAGGCATTATACCCGCAGTTATTATTGCTAAAATCCGCATAAAAAGAGTACCTATACGTCGAGCGCTATGGCAAAAAGCGTTAACCTTAACCTCATCTATCGCCTTAATAGCTGTCTGCCTACTGTCTTTTGGCGATCAATACGCCACCTTTTTCCGTCAGCATAAGATAGTCCGCAGTTACGCAAACCCTATTACTCCTATCTACTCGGTTATCAAATTAGGTACCGATTATGTTGAGAAACTTCGTCGTCCTGATACATTGACCCTGCATGCGACAGATGCCAAACGTATAACTCCTACTGCTGGAACTAACGCAGCAAAGCCTAAACTCATGGTATTTGTCGTTGGTGAAACAGTACGTGCTGATCATATCGGTCTTAATGGCTATGAGCGCGACACTATGCCTCTGCTGACTAGCCAACCAGATGTCTATAGCTTTAAAAATGCCACCTCATGTGGCACCTCTACTGCTTACTCCGTTCCCTGTATGTTTAGCTACTCTAATCGAGAGAGTTATGACAATAATATGGCAGACTATAATGAGAACGTATTAGACACACTAAATAAGCAAGGCGTCAATGTTATTTGGCGCGACAATAATTCGAGCTCTAAAGGGGTCGCGGATCGAGTAACTTTTGAAGATTATAAGACGGCTGATGTCAATCCAAATTGTGATGAGGAGTGTCGTGATATCGGTATGCTTGACGGTTTTGATACTTTAATTAAGTCAGATGCACCTGC
Source organism: Psychrobacter sp. Sarcosine-02u-2 (assembly GCF_002836335.1). Lineage (NCBI taxonomy): Bacteria > Pseudomonadati > Pseudomonadota > Gammaproteobacteria > Moraxellales > Moraxellaceae > Psychrobacter > Psychrobacter sp. Sarcosine-02u-2. The sequence goes on from NZ_PJBX01000165.1 coordinate 43,447, forward strand.
CAAAGATACGCTTATTTTATTGCATCAAATGGGCAATCATGGTCCCGCTTATTACAAACGTTATCCTAAGGAATTTGAAGAGTACAAACCTGTATGCATGACTAATGAGCTCTCTAAATGCGATGATCAATCCGTCATCAACGCTTATGACAATGCCATTCGTTATACTGATTACTTCTTAAATAACGTGATTAATACGCTCAAAAAGTATGAGCAGGACTATGATGTCATAATGGTATATATTAGCGATCATGGCGAAAGTTTAGGCGAGAATAATATTTACTTGCATGGCATGCCCTACGCTATCGCACCTGATGCGCAAAAGCAGGTGCCTGTCATCATTTGGTCACCTAATAGTAATAATATTGATAAAAGTAGTCTCGTTAGTATGATTGATCAGCCCGTATCACATGACTTTATCACCCCAACTTTACTTAACTTTTTTGGTATTACTACCGATGAGGTAGCAGCAGCGCCAACCTTCTTTAAATCTACCCATTAAGACCTTTATCATAAGCCCTGCTAGCATTTATGCACGAGACCACTATGTACAAGATACTCATCATCGAAGACAATCCCGATATCGTCGCCAATATTTATGCCTTTTTTGAACCAAAAGGTTTTGAGCTGGACAACGCTCATAATGGCATTAGCGGCTTAACACTCGCTGCAAATAATCGCTATGACGTTATTTTATTAGATGTCATGCTGCCGGGTATGGACGGCACCAAGCTATGTAAAAAACTGAGAGAAGAGCTACATAATAAAACCCCTGTATTGATGCTGACGGCTCGTGATACGATTTTGGATAAAGTCGCAGGCTTCGATAGTGGCGCTGATGATTATCTGGTCAAACCCTTCTCACTCATTGAATTAGAATCACGGATTAAAGCGCTTATCCGTCGACACCAAGATGAGCATTTTGAGCACAGCTTAGCTGTCGGACCATTATCCTTAAATGCTAATGAGCACACGATTAGACGAGAAGGTACATCACTAAAACTGACACCAACAGGGTTTAAAATTTTAGAAACATTAATGAATGCGTCGCCACGAGTCGTCAGTAAAAGTGAGCTTGAGGAAAAGGTATGGGGTGAGGATATTCCAAGTAGCGATGCGCTACGGACTCATATGCATAGTGTGCGCGTACAAGTCGACAAGCCATTTGCCAGACCTATGATAATGACGATGCCTGGAGTGGGTTATCAAATTGTTGATCCCGATAAAGTGTAGAATATCTTAGTACGATTTACAGACTCAATCTGATTAAGAGTCGTCCTAGTTATACCTCCTATCCTCTTTCTACTACCTTATACTATGAAGTAAATGCCATGTTCAGCCTCGACTCTATCGCTAATAAATTTCGACTGTCATATTTTTTATTTGCCATATTACTTTGCGCTGCTTTCGTCAGTATTTTTATGTACGCTGAGACAAGGATGGAGCAAGAGTTGGTCAAAGCTCGCTTACTGCAACAGCTAGAGCTTAGTCAAGAAAAGGATGGCGATCAGCCTGTCTACACTGCAGATCCGGGCATAAAAATTTATCGCTATAATCATGCACCTGATAATTTAAAAGCTTTGGCAACCGAGACAGTGCAAGAGATGCCCGTAACCGTGCCCACCAAAGATGGCAATGTTAGAACTAATCTACATTTCTTCATCTATCAGCAAAATAAACAACGCTATGTTTTAACCTATTTAGAAGACACTGAGATGGTAATGAGGAACTACCCTGTCCTTGCCATTTTTGAACACCTAGAAGACATCTTTGCCAATGCCTTAAGAGTTGCCGTTATTTTAAGCTTACTAATTGCCGCAATATTTTCTCAGCTATCCTCTAGGCAAATTACTAAACCTTTATTAGACTTAAAAAAAGCAGTAGAAACCGATCATCAAAACTTAACCGAATTGACCCATTTGCCCTCCGAGGTTGGCGTATTAGCACGCGCTATTGATGAGAAGAATCATAAGCTTGAGCAGTATCTCAAACGTGAGCAGCTATTTACTGGAGATGTTAGCCACGAGCTGCGCACGCCTTTGACGATTATTATGGGTGCATCAGAAGTACTGGCTTCTCAATTAGAAGGCGATAGCCGTTTGAGCGAGTTTACTAATCGTATTAGTACTACAGCTAAAGAGACCTCTGAGATTATCAGCGCGTTATTACTACTCTCGCGTGCTCCTGAAAAACTGGACGCTCCGCAAACCTCTATCAATAGCATTGCTAACAATGAAGTGGAACGCTTAAAGTATTTGCTACGGTATAAGACTGTGACTTATGCAGTAGTCGCTGAACAAGAGTATTTTGCCTACGTACGACCTGAATTACTAAAAATGGCACTAGGCAACTTAATAAAGAATGCCTTTCAATACACGGATGAGGGTGAGGTAGTTATTATTATTGACGATAAAAAAATCACCGTTACCGATACTGGCTTGGGTATTCCTGAAGCGATGATGCCTCTACTCTATGAAAGGTTTGAGCGTTTAGAGCAAAAGAAAAATGATGGGCAATTAACTGATAAGTTCTCGTCAAAAGATTATACGAGCTATAAGGTTGATGGCACAGGGTTAGGTCTAAGTATTGTTCAGCGCATCATAACGCATATGGGCTGGCAACTTACCCATCAAGCTAATGCTGCAGGCGGTAGTACGTTTAGTATTTATTATAAATAAATTCTACTAATAAACAATCTTTAAAAGCCTAAGACATTACAAGTTAGCAGTACAGTTTAAAACCATTTCTTACTTTTAAAATACACAACGATGGCCACAGTCAATGTTACCATCACACCCCACAAGGCAAAGTAACCCTCATTCCATTTTAACTCAGGCATATAGTCAAAATTCATACCGTAAACGCCTACCAAAAATGTTAATGGTATAAATACCACTGACACTAAGGTCAAGGTACGTATGATTTCATTCAAACGATGGCCCTGAATTGAGAATATCAGATTGGTTTTACTATCAAGCTCAAACAACTCAAAATCAATTTCATCAATCAAATTGTTGGCTTGCTCTTTAAGTTCGGTGAAATACTTACTATCCATAGGAATAATATTAATCGTTTCCAGCTTTACAATGGTATTGCGAAGGCTCAGCGTCGCTTTCTTAAAGTTCAACATGCGACGTTTTTGCTCCTCAACCTTTTTAGTAAAATAAGGCGTTGGATTAATATTGGTCACCTTTATCGAGTCACCGTCAGCATTCAGTAATTTCTCAAACGTCTCTTCATAGTTTGCTATCAATGACTCAATCAACAGAAAAAGCAAATAATCTACTTTTTTGCTTCGAACTTGTCCTTTGCCTTCGCTTAAGCGATCACGAATCCACTGAAAATGATTATTATGATTCTCTTGCAAACTCCATAACATATTTGACGATACAACGAAAATCAATTGTTTATTATCTAGATTTTTGTCATCAGTTTTTAATACTTTTAGAGCGATAAACAGGACATTATCGAGTTCGATAACCTTATTGGCATGCTCATCATCTTGCAATAATTTAATTAAAAAATCATCAAACTGGTTCTGGATGACAACTTGTTTCATCTCATTTAATTCACTCAATCCATAAGTATTGAGCCAAAAAACTTCGTCGCCGTGAGGCTTAAAGTTTAAAATTAAGATATCTTCACAAGGTACTATTGACACTTTTGAAGGTGAATAAGTAATAAGTGTAGTGTTTCGTAAGAACTTTTCTGACATCCCTTCCCCCTATAGAAACTCCTTTAATCAAAATTTAGTAAACTTGATATCTAGAACAAATATTAGCTATGTTAAACGTTTAATAGTCTTTTAATAGTGATTTAACTCAGAAAATTAAGCAATATTTATTATATCTACTCGCTAATCAAACTCTTATTTTCCGCTAAGTTTCCCCTATGTCGTCTCTCGTATTATAGATTCATACCCACAAGGTAGCTGGCAAAACCACTAATGGTGTGTCAGAAATTGATTAATACAAAGGATGACTCTCATGAAAAACTTATCAACGCTAACCAAATCAGCAATCATCGCCCTTACTATTGCAGGCGTAGGTGCAACCGCTATCGCCGCCCCTGCTGCTAATACCAAAGCCGTAACTGGATCAAGTGAAGCTGTCAGCGCTATGCAAAGTAAGATCAGCTTAACGCAAGCAATCGATATAGCTAAACAGAATGCTAAAGGTGATCTAATCAGCGCAGAATTCGATTATGACGACGATGATGATAATGGCAACGGTGCTGTAACGGGCGAGTATGAAGTTGAGTTTGTATCAAACGGTACGGCTTACGAGGTCAAGATCGACGCCAATACTGGCAAAGTCATCGAGACTGAAAAAGAGAAGTTAGATAAAGAAGACATGGCTGAATATAGAGCGCTGATGCAAGCCAAAGTTACGCTAACTAGTGCTATGCAAAAAGCCACTCAAAGCGTAAATGGTAAAGTCATCGGTGTTGAGTTCGAGCTTGAAAAAGGTCAAGCCTTATATGACATCGAAGTTGTCAAAGACAATCAGATATATGATGTGAGCATAGATGCCAATACTGGCAAGGTTCTAAGCAGCCAAGTTGATATGGAGGATGATGGCTAAAAAGTAAGCAAAGCTAAATACTAACTCTTCATTAATAGGATGCAGTAGCCAATACCTTGATAAACAAGGTGTCGGCTATTGCTTTTTTGTATATATTGAATTTTGATATTAATATTGCCCTTTCCAAATAATTTTATAAATATTTTTTATCTTAACGCTTCCTTAACAGCTCCAAGCACATACTGATACCCAAGTGCTAACCAGTGCCCTCCTACACTGGGATCATTACAACAATAAATATATCGGTGATTGCACTTTTTCTTATTTTCACTGTAACTTCAATAGTCAGTAGTAGCCAATACCTTAATCAAACTCGGTATTCGCTACTGCTTCTTATTATATGAAATTCATCTTAACGCGATCTTAACATGCACTGTAATATCATTAAGACCTGCCAGCTATTCTAATCTTAATAAATACTAAGCTATCGATATGAATAATTCCAAGACTACTGCTCTGAGCCACGAACATACAAATCTTGATTATAAAAATCAGCCTGTATCTGATGATACTTTTGTAGCGGATAGTTTTGCAAATGAGGTTAAAGGTAAAAAAGGGTTAGCCCGTATTGTAAAAGCTACGGGGTATTCTATAGATGGTTTTAAAGCGGCTTATAAGTTTGAAGCGGCCTTTAGGCAAGTTATCTGGCTCAATCTCTTATTGTTCACGGTCATTATATTTATGCCTTTTAACGTCAGCGCCAAAATGGTGCTTGTGATTGCTTCATTCTTATCCCTCATTGTGGAGCTTATTAATACGGGTATTGAAGCGAGCGTCGATCATACTTCAACGGATCATCATCCCCTCGCTAAAATAGCCAAGGACGTGGGTTCTGCCGCGCAATTTTTGGCATTATTACTATTGTTCGTTTTGTGGTGCATGGCGTTATCTAATCTTTTATTTTAAAAAGTGCTTAAATTTTTAGCAATTTAATACATTGAGTAAGGTATTTTCATGATTTTAGAAGATAACCCAACTAACTGGATATGGCTTAAGCTTTTTTGCTTAACAATTATTGCCGCTCTAACCTTTGAGCATAGCCAATTTGATGTTCGTATTAGTGAGTTTTTCTATAATAATGGTCAGTGGCTGATAGAAAAAGGCGAACAGCCTTACGCTTTTATTTTTTATGATGGTCCTAAAGCATTATTAATCTTGTTGGCTCTCTATTTAATATCCGTATTGGTTATCAAATACAGACAATCTTCAAATATCGCCTCTATCATCGATAACAATAAAACAAGTAAATTTATTGTGCCCTTCTCAATTCGTGAAATAAGTTACTTACTTATTGTTCTTATTGTGGTGCCTTCTACTATCGCGCTATTAAAAAGCGTTACTCATGTGAGCTGTCCTAATCATCTAACGCTTTTTGGCGGGGATCTACCTTATCTTAATCTATGGCAAAATATGCTTGCTAAAACCGATACAAAATGTTTTCCAGCAGCTCATGCCAGCGCAGGATTTTCTTTGTATGGCTTAGCATTTTTACCTACTCTTTATAAGTATCGCTATCGAATATTTGAAATCGTAACCGTATTAGGCTGGACAATGGGCCTATATAAAATGATGTTTGGTGATCATTTTTTTAGTCATACCTTAGTATCGATGTTGGTGTCTTTGACTATAGCTTGTGCGCTGGCCAGCGTGTTTTTTAAGAGAACAGAGCATAATTATGCTTCAAATAACCATCTTCACACCAATCGCTATCAGCACTAAACCGCCCAAAGCTTCTGCCCAACTGCCGAGCCATGTTCCTGACTGGCGTCCTATATAAGCCCCTAAAACACTTAAAATAGCGGTCGTCAATGCGATGATTAAACAGGCAGCATAAGCATTAACTACCAACAGGTTTAACGTAAAGCCCGCTGCCATCGCATCGAGACTAGTCGCTATAGCCAATGACAGCAAGGTTTTATGACTTACATTGATCCGAGTATCGTCACTAACCGAACACGACTCATAAAGCATCTTAATCCCAAGAGCCACTAGTATGATAAAAGCAATCCAAGCAGCCCATTCCGCAAACCAACCGAGCATAGTAGAGCCAAGCGCATAACCAATTAGCGGCATCACCCCCTGAGCAACACCGAAGTATAATCCAATGAGTAACGCCATTTTTATAAACTGCGACTTACCATCGCTTCTATGTGTCGAGCCAAGACCGATTGCAGCCGCAAACGCATCCGCAGCGAGTGCTAACGCCAATAATAGTATCTCAAACATAATAAAATATTACTCTGTATAAGGATTATCGAAAGAGCAACAGCATTATAGCCCAAAAATATGAGTAGCTAACTGAACGCTTATTCTACGCTAAGCTTCTTCTATGTCTTGTTTTGTATGATGGACTCATATCGACACTTCTGACAACTTTGATAATGAGTCGTCAGACATGAACCTTAAATACGGAGTAAACACGATGAAAAAACTATCAACCCTAAGCAAATCCCTACTTATTGCTCTTAGCGTTCTAGGTATTGGTACTCTCGCTGTTGCCTCAGGTCAAATACCTGCTATTTCAGGCGCAAAGACGAGTGACGCAGTCGCGATAGCACAGAGTAAAATCAGTCTAGAGCAAGCCGTCGCTATTGCGCAAAAAACAGTCAAAGGAGACTTAATTAGCGCTGAGTTTGACCAAAACGATTATATGGCAAGTGGCGAGTATGAAATCAAGCTTATCAATGATGGAGTGGAGCATGAAGTAAAAATTGACGCCAGTAGCGGCAAAGTTCTAAAATCTAAGCAGGAAAAAATAGATCAAGACGACTTAGCAGAATATAACGCTATGAGGCAAGCCCAAATAACCCTAACCCAAGCCATGCAAAAAGCAACGCAAAGTGTTGGTGGCAAAATTACTGAAGCAGAGTTTGATTTTGATAACGGTATACCCGCTTATGAGATTGAAATAGCTAAAGGGATGGACATAAATAAACTGATAATCGATAGCATGAATGGTCAGGTTGTCAGCAGTCAGTTAAATGATGATTAATATTTTAAAACTTGGTTGAATATAGCTTAACAACGGCTCTACTCTGTACACTAGTATCGATTAGAGCTTTTTAGTTTGAGGACGCTATAAAAAGTGTCACTATAGATAAATATTTTTTAATCCTACTAGTCACATAATAAGGATATCCCATGCGCGTATTGGTAGTCGAAGATGACTTGATGATTGGCGAGAGTCTGAGCGAAGCCTTGCAAGATGAGGCTTATACGGTTGATTGGGTCAAAGACGGTCGTCAAGCCATACTGACATTAAGGGTGCAACCTTATGACATCATCTTATTAGACTTAGGTCTTCCAGAAGTTGATGGCATGGGCGTGTTGACTGCTATTCGCGATGCCAAGATTGAAACACCAGTGTTGATACTCACCGCGCGTGATCAATTAAAAGATAGAATTGCAGGCTTAGACTCAGGGGCTGATGATTATGTCGTCAAGCCTTTTGAGTTAGGAGAAGTCTTTGCACGCATGAGAGTACTTATTCGCCGTGCCCAAGGCAAGGCTGATAATCAAGTGACGGTTGGCAATTTAAGTTTAGATACCGCGCACAAACGGGTCATGATGGATGGTAGCCCTATCGATTTAACCGCAAAGGAGTACATGCTTCTCACTACCTTTATGCTATCGCCTGAAAAAGTCATGTCCAAAAATGAGCTTGAGGATTCGTTATATGGCTGGGGCGGCGAAGTTGAAAGTAACGCCATTGAGTTTTTGATTCATAGTTTACGCAAAAAGGTCGGACAAGATAGAATCAAAAATGTTCGTGGCCTTGGATGGTATATCAGCAATGCCTAAATTTCGTAAGCCCTTTAACTCATTACAGTTCCAACTTATCTTTTGGTCTGTTGTGTCATTATTACTACTGGCAATAGTGGCTGGTGGTTATGGATTTTGGTACAGCTATAACGAGATAAATGACTTTCAGGATGATAACTTAAAAAATACTGCTGCCTTATTAGAGCAGTCGCTTAATATTAGTGGTTTAAATAATAATGCTGCTTATTCATACAGTGACGAGCATGCCCGCAGCAACATTCACTTTGATACCGATGACGATGATGGTGCGATCACCGTTGATATAGTCATACTCTCCGCCTCACTCAATAACGGGGTAGAAGATTATCAGAACGTTCAAAGCGATGATGAGCATGATTACTCAGAACCTATACCGTTGGCATTAGTAAATAGCGTTCCACAAGGGATAAGCGATCAAAACATTGACGGTCATTCTTGGCGAACCTATAGAAATGATGTCAAGATTGAGTCTTTAGATACTGATGAAGAAGTGGCTCTAATTTTGCGCCAACAGACAGATTTACAGGATGATTTAGCCAAAGCTAGTGCCTTACAGTCTTTTTTACCCCTTATTATCGGTATAGCATTATTACTGCTTTTACTGCCTTTTATCATGTGGCGCATGATGAAACCTGTGCGTCAATTGCATCATGAGATAAGCGCACGTAATGAGAATGACCTAAGTCCTTTATCGATTGGTAGACTGCCCTCTGAATTGCTGCCACTAGCCGAATCGTTAAATAGATTATTGGCTATAGTCAAAATTAGTATTGAACGTCAGCAACGCTTTATCGCTGATGCTGCCCATGAACTGCGCTCGCCGCTGACTGCCATCTCACTACAATTACAACGATTACAGCGTATTAGTAATGATAACGTTATGTCGGAAGGCCTCGATAAACTGGCTATTCGCTTGAGGCGTAATCAAAGTTTGGTTGAGCAATTATTAACGCTCGCTCGTGCTGGTAATATCAATACCGAGCTTGGTACCGAGACAACAGCAACCAATGTTAAATCTATTATCGAACAAGTCATAGGGTTACTCATTCCTATTGCTGATAATAAGAACATCGAACTAACTGTCGACTTACAGTCAAGTAGCAAAGTAAAGATAGATGAGACATCATTATTAATGCTCATAAAAAACCTGATTCAAAACGCTATTATTTATACGCTAGATAATGGTCAAGTCATGGTTAAACTCTATCAACTTGAGCAAAACTCAGGCAGTTTGGATAAATCGGCTTTAAATGCTCAATATAATTTTGGCTCACATGTGATTCAATCTGGGAAATTAAATGATATATCCAAGACGCTAGATAACAAATTAGTATTACAGATCATAGATTCAGGCGCAGGCATTGACCCTAGTGATTATGAGAAAGCTTTTGAACCCTTTATACGGCTTAATCAAGTGATTAGTGCAGCTGATCAATTTAGCGACAGTAAACTTAACAATAGTATAAGCGCTTCAAGATCAGATAGCGCAAGTAAGCAATCACAGGAAATAGAAGGTACAGGACTTGGGCTCTCTATTGTTAAATCAATCTGTGAGCAGGCAGGTATCGATGTCTTTATGAAGGACTCTAATTCTGAGATTTTAAACTTACATGATAATCGAGGACTTTGTATAACTTTGATCTTTTAAACTCATACATAGAAATTTTAATAGATCTAAATAGTTGCATCTTCACACTTTCTTAACATCTCTATTGATAATTTAGTGACATCTACAACGTAACATTAAATTTGTTTACTAATAGAGTGAATCTAACGTAAGCATCCGACCATCCCATCTTTTCCTCACTTAAAAAATGCGAGATAGTGTCCACGATTAATAATCGTGGACACTAACATGACAACACAACCACCTAACAAACCCAAACGTAGAACTTACAGCGCTGAGTTTAAAGAACTTTTAGTACAAGAAGCTGAAGGTTCAGGGCGATCAATTGCCAGTATCGCTCGAGACCATGGCATCAACCAGAACCTTCTCCATAACTGGAAACGTCAGCATCACCGCAAAAAGACTCAAACTGGCATATTACCTGCTGCCATAAACAGTCCTGCTGATCCAAACTCCTGCTTTATCCCAATCCGCCTTGAACCTCAAGCAACTCATCTGTCCTCACCCTCCGTAATACAAAACATCAAGCTGCAAATCAGAGCCCCAGGACCTGGGTCCATAAGCCTCACTATTGCCCAAATAGACACCCAAAGTTTGATTGACCTTGAACCGCCCCGACTTTATCGGAGGCTGATTTACTTTAGTCAGGCAGCAATGCCTGACAGGATTAAATTATCATAATACCGCTTTTCAAACTCAAAGGGCGACACATATCCAATCGTGCTATGCAGTCGTGTTTTGTTAAACCAATCGACCCATTCAAGGGTTGCCAGTTCAACATCGTTCACACTAGACCAGCTCTCTTTCAAATAATGAATCACCTCAGACTTGTACAGCCCATTGACCGTTTCAGCCAATGCATTGTCGTATGAATCGCCTGTTGTACCAACAGAGGCAATCACACCGCAGTCAGCCATCTTATCTGTGTAGCGAATGGATAAATACTGAACCCCTCGATCACTGTGATGAATCACATCTTTGGGATTATTCCTATCTGCTATCGCTTGATTGAGCGCGGCCATCACCATATCGGTGTTCATGCGATTGGATACTTTCCAGCCCACAATGGCACGAGCGAACACATCAATAATAAAAGCAGTATAAACCCAGCCACTCAGTGTCTTGATATAGGTAAAATCTGCAACCCACAGCTGATTAGGACGATGGGCATTAAAGTTACGATTGACCAAGTCATCAGCGCGTTTTTGGTCATCACGGCTGGTGGTGGTAATCTTGCCTTTGCCACGCCAAACGCCTTGCATACCATACTGCTTCATTAAACGCTCTATGGTACAACGAGCAACCTTTAACCCGTCAGCCTTCATCTGCTGCCATACTTTACGCGCACCGTAACGGCATTTACTGTCTTGCCAAATACGTTTAATCTCTCTGAAATAATAGTCATCATGCTGACTGCGTAATGAGCGCTTCTCAGGGCAGTCCTCTAAGTCTTTAGCACGGTAGTAGGTTGACGGGGCAATCGGTAGTACTCTACAAATCAGCTCGACCCCATAACTACCTCTATAGTCATCAATAAACTGAACCATTATCTGGGTGGACGGCCCTTCTCCGCCTGGGCTTCAAGACCAGCAGCCTTACGTATAATCTCATTGGCTTGCTTGAGCTCTTTGTTCTCTCGTTCAAGCTCTTTGATACGCTCTTTGTCACTTTGAGCTTGTACTGAGGCGGGAATGGTTTGGTCTATGTGCTTTTTATGCCATGATCGCAGTGTCTCAGGCGTACAGCCAATCTTTGACGCTATGGCTTGAATAGCTGACCAGGTGGAAGGATAGTCGCTTAATGCTTCAATCAGCATGCGAACGGCGCGGTCTTTAATCTCGGGGGTGTAGTGTCGTGTTTTCATCGTTGTATTCTCTCAGAATGTTGAGTCTCCGACAATACCGGGGCGGTTCATTATGTAGCGAAATATTGTTGGTAATACCTTGAAAATTTAAAAAGATAAACCAATATATATAAATTATAAGGAGATTACGTATGGTCCATGATGATTCATTTCGAATACTAACTTTAACTGGTGGAGGTTTTCGAGGTTTGTACACCGCTAAAGTTCTAGAAGAGCTGGAAAACGAGTATGGTTATCCTATAGGTAGATTTTTTAACTTAATCGCCGGTACTTCTATAGGTGGAATCCTAGCTCTTGCAGTTGCTGCTGAAATACCCATGTCAGATGTGGTTAAGCTTTTTGAACAACATGGTGATAAGATTTTTAAGAAAAGAAAGGCTAATCTATTTTCGATAAAACGTTCTACTTATAGCATTGATGTGTTGAAAGAGCAGCTAGAGATAATGTTTAAGGAAGACAAGCTAGGCAGTCTTAAACATAACGTTATTATACCAGCCATCAACTTTTCTGTAGGTAAGCCAGTAGTATTTAAAACTCCCCATCATCATACATTCAAGCGTGATAAGCATCATTTAATTGTTGATGTGGCATTGGCTACTTCAGCTGCTCCCATATACTTTCCTAAGTACGTATTCGACAATACTCAATATGTAGACGGTGGACTGTTTGCCAATAATCCAAGCATGTTAGCAATTCACGAAGCGCAGTATTTCCTAAATGCTAAGCAAGAGAATATTCTACTTCTTAATGTTGGCACCCTATCTTCACGTATTTCAGCAAACCCCAAAACAAACAAATTAGGTGGAATGTTAGACTGGGCACATGGTAAAAATTTGAGCAATGCACCGAAAAATATTATCGAACTCACCTTGTCCACACAACAGCAAATGATGACATTTATTACCCAGCATCTGCTAAAAGAAAGGTACTTAAGTATTGACGAAAATTTAACAAACGAAGCTGCCAACTATGTATCACTAGATAGAGCGGATGCTGCTGCTAAAGAAGTACTGTTATCAACAGCTATGCAAAATTCAAAAGAAGCTCTTGGTAAAGAACTTATAAAAACAATTTTCTTGAAACCAGTCGAACTTCACAACACAGCCATACAACCAAATACTGAGGATTCAAATGAGTGATAACCTTAAAACAAACAACTTACATAGTGTTTTCAAAAACGATACTGATGGTTTTTTCAAGAAGCTTTTACCTAAAGGCGAGCAGTTCCAAGTGTTCAAAGACTGCAAAGATCAGATTAAGGCTGTTATAGAAATACAAGTTGAAAAAGTATATGGTGTCAGACCAAAATTTAGACTCCAAGGTTCCTGGGCGTATGGTGTATGTAATGCCCCAGCACTCCCTGAGCAAGAAATGGATTTTGATTACGGTTGTTATCTACCAGAGTCATGTTTTTTAGAAGGTCAAAGCGCTGAAGTGGCTAATAAGCTCTTTGAAACTGTAGAAGAATGTCTGGATATACTATGTAATGATAATGGTTGGGAATTGGATAAAGAACATAAAAATTGCATTCGAATTAGAGGCTTTATGCCTCAAGGTCAACCCAAAGCACATTTTGATATTCCGTTGTATGCTCTACCAAACGAGATGTTTGATGATTTAACAGATGCTAGCGTTAAGCAAGACTCTTCAACAGTTAGTAAAGAAGAGGCTTCTTACGATAGTATCCAAGAAAGCAGAAGCTTTGATTTTTCAGAGGATGTAGATCCTAATAACTTATCATTATTCTTTAATGAAAGTACATTTAGTGGTACAACTTTATCTGCCAACTTATCTTACTCTCCCTCTTATGATTCTATGATCACTGAAGATTCTAGTAAGGCTAATGCAAAGAATATTAAGAAGCGTTCAAAAATAAAAAACGTAAGTCTAATACAACGAGATGAAGATGAATGGCTCGTTTCAGACTGTGAAAAGGTACGTGAATGGTTTTTAGCAGAATGTGAAAAATATCCCAATACTGGACAACAACTTCGTGCAGTCATTAGGTATTTAAAGTCATGGCGTGATTATAATCAATATCAAAAGGCTCCTAGCTCTGTTTCATTGATGATAATTGCTACTGAACACTATCAGCATTTGCAGCAAAGAGATGATAGAGCGCTTTTTGAAATACTTTTGAATTTAGAACATGCACTTAAAAACGATATAAAATGCAAGTATATTGAAGGACATTCTACAGAAGACTTTAATAGAGCAAATAATGAACAACGAGAAGAGAATGCTGAGCTGGCATCAGAGCTTTGTAGTGGCTTTGATAGAGTTCTTCATAAATCCCAAAATGAGAATACCTGCCTCAACATATTAGAAAGCTTGTTTGGTGAGAGAATACCATCTAACAGACCTGATTTAGTAACGATTAATGTCGATACCAAGGCTTCAGTCGCAACCGTTGTTGACAATGCACCTGTACAGGTTGCTGCTGAGTCTGCATCAATAAAGCCTCAAATCGGTGGGTAGAGCATTGCAAAAACAGATGTCTTTGTACGATATAATCTCTGGTATAAATGACAATTTTTGTAATTGGAGATACACAAAAGGTAGGCGACCATCATCGGCTAATAGTCGTGATAAATCAATGTATGATGGTTGGTTTACTTCTTTTGAAACTAAGGATAATACAAACTTTCAAATACTGATTCAGGTAGAAGATTGGGACTTCGTTAGTTTGCCAAACGTGTATGTTAAAGCTCCTCTTCCTGATTATATTCAAAACCTTTTACCCCTTGCTCATTTTTCTATTGATAAACGCGAGTATAAAGGCGATTGGTATTATTCAGTTTGCTATAGTTTACATGATGCTTATGAGCTTAAAATTTCAGACCCTTTAGGAGTTTTAGGCTGGGTTCTAGATAAAACTAAAATTATTATAGAAGCGCTTATTAAGAACAAGCGTCATAGGTCTGATGAGTTTCTAAGAGAGTTGACCCCGATATGGCAAAGTATAGCAAGTTACCATTCTAGTAATTTAATTAAATCTAACGATGCAGCTGTACAGTCGATCCACGATCTTTTGTTGCCTGTAATTTATGACTTGAAGCAAGGGTGGCATCTTGTTCCTTGGATAGTTAAAGACGGGCATATAGAAGCAAATACGTTAATTATTCATATTCCTAGTAAACAACTTGCTAAAATACCTTCTATGCCTTCTGTATTTATTGATGTGAAAAGTAGCAAAGGTATACCACTCAAGTATTTCTTACTATGGCTCAAACAGTGGAGTCATGTAGCCTTTAGACTGATAGTCAGTGAAATTGCATCCAATATTGAGCGACATAGAGAGACAACATTATATTTTCCAGTGTGTCTTGTCGTCGATAAACAATTACTGTCATTGTGCATAGAGCTAGAAAATCTAAAAGAGTTAGTATCTGGTAGCGCTAGTAAGCACTTAAAATTAGCAAACCATTCCAAGCTACTCTCTAATTCTAAAGTAGTTTTTAGCAGTGCTGTAAACCTTACTCCCAATTTTTTATTTACGAGGAACCTTGACAATTTGGAACAACCAAACTTAATAGGTAAGAATATTGCCCTACTAGGATGCGGAGCGATTGGTGGTTATTTAGGATTATCTTTAGCACGCCTGGGCGCTGGTGCGAGTGGTGGAAAACTCACGTTGATAGACAGCGACATCTTCCAAGAGGAGAATATTGGTAGACATGCACTTGGTAAAGCGTATCTTCATAGAATGAAAGCTAGCGCGTTAAAGCAAGAAATAGCTCAGCAGATACCTGACCTAAATATCGAGGTACATAATATCAACGCTTGTAATAGGAGTATTTTAAAAAATATTTCAAACTATGATCTTATTATCGATGCTACTGCCAAAATAGAAGCATCTGAAACAATCAATAAGTTTTTCTTTGATTCAGACGGCAAGACACCCCCATTGATTCATAGTTGGATTAGAGGCAATGGAGAGTGTGTTCAAGCTTTGTATAATGATAAAGATACAAATTATGCCTGTCGGTCCTGTATAAATAAAAGTGGTAATTCGATACGTGAAGAATATGACGCCCTAAAAGGTATGACTGCTGCAAGGTCTTTCATGGCATGTGCCGATTTTACACCTTTTGCTGTATCAGCAAGTATGTCAGCTGCTGCTTTAACAATTGATATGATTTTGGACTGGCTACAAGGAGATGTTAGTCCAAGATATCGAACTCGTTATACTGAGAAATGGATGGGGGAGAAAATAGAAAGTAAAGATTACGCTCCTTCTCTTGAATGCCATATATGTAAAATTAACTGATTTGGTTCCATATGTTTAATAATTCTTGGGAATTTTCTAGTACTTCTCCCGTAAATGCTGTTTTGATGCAGCCTTCGGTACTTGAAAAAATAGATCAATGGAGACAAAAGGGTTTTCTGAGTCAGGCGGAAGCTTGTGGTATCTTACTTGGTGAGCGAAAAGGTTTTAAGGGAAAAGAACAATATCTGAATATCACAGATATAACGTTACCTTATAACACTGATATTAGAAAACCAACAGCGTACATAAGGAATACTGAAGGTCATCAAGCTTATCTAGATGAGTTACATAAACAAAGTAAAGGTAGAATACAGTATTTAGGCGAGTGGCATAGTCACCCTCAAAACGTAGCAACTCCCTCTTCGATTGACTATAGAGAATGGCATAAAACCTGCTTAAATTTTCCCAATCTACCTTTAGTGTTCTATATAGCAGGAGTAACAGAAGACTGGATGGGTATCCAAGCTGATCAATCAATATATCTGCCTAAAACTTTGTAGTAATAATTTCTGATGTTGTTACCATCACTAAGACCTATTTGCTATTTTTAATTTATTAGGGTGTGTTGACATATATAGAATAATTGATAATCATAGTGTTATGACTAGATTAACA
>NZ_PJBX01000098.1:0-252 GCF_002836335.1 Psychrobacter sp. Sarcosine-02u-2
GGTTTTAAGACTACAGCTATACTTGTCAGCCAGTTGTTTGTAGGTCTGTTTCCCTTGGGTGTATTCAGTCCAAAGGGTCTGGTTATTGAGTCTTTTGCCACCTAAAAACTGCCGTCTGCAAGCTAGACATTGATACTGTTGTTTGCCTAGCTTGCGTCCATTCTTCTTGGTGTGTTTATCATGACAAAAAGGGCAGTTTTTTGATTCATGGCTTTGATTCCTTGCAAATATAGACAGTATATAGCGTTAGAC
>NZ_PJBX01000099.1:0-249 GCF_002836335.1 Psychrobacter sp. Sarcosine-02u-2
CTTAGATTAACACACCAAGTGCAACGCTAATTAATATTATAGAACGCCTGCATAGGCGTTTTAAACCCTAAGCGTTTTCTTGGTCTGTTGTTTAGTTTGTTCTCAATGTCCTGTATTTCATTATCAGAGACTTGTCTAAAGTCACAGCCTTTAGGCAGATACTCTCTGATCAAGCCGTTGGTATTTTCGTTGGTTCCTCGCTGCCATGACGCATAAGCATCGGCAAAGAAGAAAGGGCTAAAGAGCTTT
>NZ_PJBX01000100.1:0-246 GCF_002836335.1 Psychrobacter sp. Sarcosine-02u-2
GCTATTGCAAGCTAAAAAAGGCATGAGCGAAATAGCTAGAATTATCGGCTGTCATAAATCAACGGTTAGTCGAGAGATAAAGCGAAACATGGGACAAAGGGGTTATCGCCCCAAACAAGCCCATCGTTTGGCAAAAGAGCGCAAAGTTGTGAATAGCGCACAGATCAGCCGCTTTGGCTGGTGCTATATTGAGCACTTGTTAAACAAGAGATACTCACCTGAACAGATCACAGGGCGACTGAGGAT
>NZ_PJBX01000101.1:0-245 GCF_002836335.1 Psychrobacter sp. Sarcosine-02u-2
GATCGGATTGCCATGAGCATCTACTGCCAAGTGAATCTTGGTCGCGCGTCCTGCCACACTTTTACTAATGGATTGTAGGTTCTCATTGCCACCACTGCTGTGCTGATGCGCTTTAATATGAGTACCATCAATGAAGACCCACTCAAGGTCTGCGTCTTTGATCAGTAACGTAAATAATGTAATCAGCTTATTACTGCGAGACCAGCGCTGGTAAGCTTTATAGATGGTATTGGGCTTGCCAAAAT
>NZ_PJBX01000102.1:0-239 GCF_002836335.1 Psychrobacter sp. Sarcosine-02u-2
CTATGGAACGATTGCGAGCAGTTTCTAAAAAGCTAAACATCATTGGGCTATGCTCTTGGTCAGCTCCCACATTGACAACGCCACTAGTAACAACCGCAAACACGCCAACGATTGCCACAAATACGGTAAAGAGCGCACCCAATAAAAATTTCATATGTTTTCCTAACAATTTATTTCCGTTAAGTGTTGACTGCTATTTAACAGAGCTAAAATTTTTAAGATTTACTGTCGTTAGTAAC
>NZ_PJBX01000103.1:0-238 GCF_002836335.1 Psychrobacter sp. Sarcosine-02u-2
GCCCGATTTCACCCACTTGCTGATTGACCAATTGCCCGTCTTGATAATACAGCAATGCTGGCGGACCAAATAGTTTATAACGCGCTAAGATTGCTTTTGAATCAGCCGTAGTCTCCGTGATATCAAGTCTGACCAATTGCCAATCTTGCATTTGCGCAGGGCGATTATGAAATAAGTTTTTATCCATAATCCGGCACTCAATACACCATTCGGCGGTGACATCGACCAGCACTTTAGG
>NZ_PJBX01000104.1:0-233 GCF_002836335.1 Psychrobacter sp. Sarcosine-02u-2
AAAGAGAACTGGAGTCCTGAGCAAATATCTGGCGTTCATGCTGGTATCAGTCATATGAGCATTTATCGCTATATTTGGCGTGATAAGAGGCAAGGCGGCACATTGTGGCAGTGTCTCAGACGTAAAGCCAAACCATACCGGCAGCGTCTAACCGCTGAGACTCGAGGCCGTATCAATGACAGAGTCTCGATTCATGAGCGCCCTTGTATTGTTGAAGAACGCTCACGTATTGG
>NZ_PJBX01000105.1:0-229 GCF_002836335.1 Psychrobacter sp. Sarcosine-02u-2
GCATCTACTGCCAAGTGAATCTTGGTCGCGCGTCCTGCCACACTTTTACTAATGGATTGTAGGTTCTCATTGCCACCACTGCTGTGCTGATGCGCCTTGATATGAGTACCATCAATGAAGACCCACTCAAGATCTGCGTCTTTGATTAATAAAGCAAACAGCGTAATCAGCTTATTACTACGAAACCAGCGCTGGTAAGCTTTATAGATGGTATTAGGCTTGCCAAAAC
>NZ_PJBX01000106.1:0-221 GCF_002836335.1 Psychrobacter sp. Sarcosine-02u-2
GAATCCTTCTGAGAGAGTATGGCAGTACCTTAAGCAAAATGAGTTATCTAATCGTTGTTATGACAGTTATGAGGCTATTGTCGATGCCGCTTGCTTGGCTTGGAATAATTTGCTTAAACAGCCACAAAGAATTCGGTCGTTAACTGCTCGTGCTTGGGCGCAACTTTAATTGTTGGGTTTGGTATTACCTTTCTACCTTAATATACCTCACTTTTTCACAG
>NZ_PJBX01000107.1:0-214 GCF_002836335.1 Psychrobacter sp. Sarcosine-02u-2
ATTATAGAACGCCTGCATAGGCGTCTTAAACCCTAATCGTTTTCTTGGTCTGTTGTTTAGTTTGTTCTCAATGTCCTGTATTTCATTATCAGAGACTTGTCTAAAGTCACAACCCTTAGGCAAGTACTCTCTGATAAGGCCATTGGTATTCTCGTTGGTTCCTCGCTGCCATGACGCATAAGCATCGGCAAAGAAGAAAGGGCTAAAGAGCTTT